>JARLIN010000341.1 GCA_031291715.1 Rhodopila sp.
GACAGGTAACTGGATTAAGATCGTACAACGTTTGCCGGTGCGCATTGCCTTGGACCCAAAGGAATTGGCGGAACACCCGCTGCGCGTTGGCCTGTCCATGAACGTCGACGTGGATATCCATGATAAGAGCGGTCCGGTGTTGGGCAGCAACAGCGGGACTCGCTATCAGGAGAGCGGGACGAATGGGGCCGAGGACAAAGCGGCCGACCAATTGATCCGCCGCATCGTTCGGGCCAATTTGGGACGCAACGAGTGACCCCCCCTGTCTTGCCACGCGAGCCGCTGCACGGGCCGCCCCTCTTCTTGCTCACCTTGGCGCTTGGACTGGGTACCTTCATGCAGGTGTTAGACACCTCCATTGCCAATGTCTCATTGCCTGCGATAGCGGGCGACCTCGCCGTGAGTCCCGACCAGGGTACGTGGGTCATCACCTCGTTCGCCGTGAGCAATGCGATCGCCCTTCCGCTGACCGGCTGGCTGTCGCGAAGATTCGGCGAGGCCCGTCTGTTTGTGATCTCCACCCTGCTTTTCACGGTCGCGTCTTGGCTGTGTGGGTTGGCGCCCAACCTGCCGATGTTGATTGCTTTTCGCGTGCTGCAGGGGGCAGTGGCGGGTCCGATGATCCCGCTGTCGCAGAGCTTGCTTCTGGGGAATTATCCACCCGAAAAGAAGGGTCTCGCGCTGGCGCTTTGGTCCATGACGGTGATTATCGCCCCCATCATGGGGCCCATCCTCGGCGGGTGGATCACAGACAACATCAATTGGCCCTGGATCTTCTACATCAATAACCCCGTGGGGGTTTTGTCCTCCTTCCTTACGTGGCAGATTCTCAAAACCCGTGACAGCGAGCGGCACATCGTGCCGATCGACCGGATCGGACTTGCCTTGCTGGTGATCGGAATCGGTACGCTACAGATTCTCCTGGACAAGGGAAACGAGCTGGACTGGTTCGAGTCGCAGACCATCGTGATGCTCGGTATTACGTCACTGGTAGCTTTGACTTTTTTTATCGCTTGGGAGTTAACCGACGCTCACCCGGTTGTGGACCTGCACCTGTTTGGGCGGCGCAATTTCCTGGTGGGGACCCTGGTGCTCAGCTTCGGCTACCTGGTGTTCTTCGGCAATGTCGTGCTCCTGCCGCTGTGGCTCCAAATCAACATGGGCTATACCGCCACTTGGGCAGGGTTGGCCGCCGCGCCCATCGGCATCCTCCCGGTGTTTCTGGCGCCCTTCGTAGGCAAGAACATGAACAAGCTCGATCTGCGTGTATGGGCCAGCTGCAGCTTTGCCATCTTCGCGGCGGTTTCATTATGGAACAGCCATTTCAACACGGACGTGAGCATCGGCCAGATCGTGATGCCGCGTCTGCTGATGGGATTCGGCGTTGCAGCGTTCTTCGTTCCGCTCACCTCGCTCACGCTGTCTGATCTTCCACCCCAGATGATGGCAAGTGCCACCGGCCTGTCAAACTTCAGCCGCATCCTTGCCGGCAGTTTTGGAACGTCCTTGAGCATCACCTTGTGGGATCGGCGCACGAGTTACTACCATAGCGTTCTTGCCGAACACATCAGTCCGTTTAACCCGGTAAGTGTCGATGCGTTCGATGCCTTAAGGGCCCTTTCGCCAAGCGTATCCACCGATGCATCGTTGATTGAGCGTACGCTCAACCAACAGGCGGTGATGCTGGCGACAAACGAGATGTTCTGGCTTTCCGGCATTTTCTTCGCCAGCCTGGCGCTGCTGGTTTGGCTCGCGCGGCCGCCGCGCCGGGGACCCGGGATCGCGCCCAGTGGGGCCCATTGACGGTAAGCGTGATGCCGTACCTCATTCCCTTGTCAAGTGGAAGGGTGTATCAGCTCATGCGGCGGCGGCGAGGGTGAGGGTGAGGCGATCCGACGGCGGCGGTGTTGGACCCGGGGTGTCGTCGTTGGCACGCAGCGGCAACAGCGAATCGATCTGGCTGTTGAGACAGGTTGGCAGTTTCTCCAGGGTGTCGCGTAGCCAGGCTGTGGGATCAAGACCATTGAGCGTTGCGGTGGCGAGTAAACTCTGAATCGCTGCAGCGCGTTTGCCGGCCCGCTCCGATCCCACAAACAACCAATTTTTCTTGCCGATGGCGATGGGCCGGATCGCATTCTCCACGGGATTATTGTCGATCGGCAGGCGTCCATCGGTGGCATAGCGACTCAAGGCGGCCCAGCGTTTCAGGCTGTAGTCGATGGCCTTCGCCGTCCCACCCCCATGGGCTACGGTCATTCGAGTTTGGCGCAGCCAATCGTGCAGGGAGTGAAGCAACGGTTGCGCCTGTTCCTGCCGCACTACCGTGCGCGCTTCCACCGTCAGCTCCCGTCCCTCTGCCTCTATGGCATACAGGGCGGCGATCCGGCAAAGCGCCTCCTGCGCAATCGGGTTCGGCTGGTCAGCATTCAGCTCGAAGTATTTCCGTCGTGCATGCGCGAAGCAGCCCAGCTCGGTCACCCCATCGGCGAACAGGGCTTTGTAGCCCCCGAAATCGTCGACCATGAGATGGCCTCGCCACTCCGAGAGGAAGTTCCTGGCATGCTGTCCTGCGCGACTCGGTTGGTAATCAAACACCACGATCGGCGGTCCCGTTTCCAGTACGTTGCTGCGGTAAGCCCACAGATACGCCCGCTTCGTCTTGCCCCGACCCGGATCCAGTTGCTTAACCGGTGTTTCGTCAGCATGCAGCACGCTCCGTTCCAGCAGCAGCATGGCCAGGCGATCCACCAACGGCTGCAGGGCCACGCCGATGCGGCCCACCCATTCGGCCATCGTGGTACGCGAGAGCGTGACCCCATCCCGTGCCGCGATTTGCTCGAGCCGGTATAACGGCAGGTGATCGAGGAACTTGCTGATCGCAACCCAGCTCAGCAGACCGGTCGCCGCCATCCCGCCATCGATCACGGCAGGCGGAATCGGTGCCGCAGACACGGTCTCGCAGGCCCGACAGGCATACTGCGGACGGATGTGGCGATGCACAAAGAAGCGGGCCGGCTCAACATCCAGCTGCTCGCTGATGTCTTCGCCGATCTTGACGAGATTCTTGCCGCACTGCCCACAGGTGCAGGATTCCGGTTCATGGCGGTGTTCGATGCGCGGCAAGTGTTCGGGCAGCGGCTGACGACCGGCACGGGGACGCGGGGCGCGGGGACTCTGAGATTCGGTGGTCGCCGCCGCCTCGGCTTGTTTCCTGGCCAGTTCGGCTTCGGCCGCGGCCATGTCGCTCGCCAGGGTATCCTGAAACAGGTCGCGTTCCTCGGGGGAGAACGCTTCGCTGCGGGCACCAAAGCGCATTCGGCGCAGGTGGGCCAGCTCAAGCGTGAGGGCCTGGATCTTGGTTTGGGCACAGTGCAGTTCGGTGTCGCGCCGAGCGATTTGCCGGCGGACTTCGGCGGCTTCTTCCTCGGCCTGATCGATGAATTTCTGAACAGTGCCGGCAACCCATTCCGTGAGTTCCGGAGCCGCATTCAATCGGGCCAGTTCAGCGTGCAAATCCATGTTCGGATTATACCCGCGAACCCAGCGCAGAACCTTATAAACAGCGGGTCTCCACCCTATTTATTGGTTACGTCATTGGCATTTTTTACACACGCCAGTCGGCCGGTGGCAGTGCATCCAATCGCTGCCAATCCACCCCGGTGATGAGCCACTGCCATTGCATGGACGACAGCGTGAACACCGTCGCATCCGAGCTGGGCCAGGTGAAGTGGCCGCGATGCAGGCGGCGATGACACAGCCACACGCCGGTGCCATCCCAGATCAGCAGCTTGAGCCGATTCAGACGTCGGTTGCGGAACGCGTACGCACTCCCGTCACACGGAGAGTGGCCCAGCGTGTTCTGGATCCGCTGTGACAGGCCATCCATGCCGGTGCGCATGTCGACGGGCTCGACCACGAGCCACACCTGGGTGGGCGTCGGGTTCACGGCAGCTGTCGCAGGCATTCACCCAACCACGGCACGCTGCCCCCTGCGATCTCGATTCTCCAGCCGCCCGGACTATAGAGCCGTACGACGTTACCCGTCACCGGCGTGCCCACCCTGACCGGCACCAGGCTCAGGGGCGACTTCGCCCCCGCAGCCGCTTGCTTCTCCCTGCGCCGCCAACGGCGAAACGCTCCCTCACCCAATCCGTAGGTCGCGCAGTATTCCCGCTGCGTCAGATCACTTCGATGCCACGCCTCCAGATGCCCTCGCCAGAATTCCGCTCCGTGCCGCTTCGCCATCTCCCGCGCCCCCGAAAAAGCGCCAAGATTGCATGCACTCAACAAGAAACTACAGGTGGATCGGTTGGTCGCTTACCATTGACGGGCTCGCGGCCGCGGATGACTTTGTCGGGAGTGGCGGTGACGCGTGACGACAGTGCCAGGATTTAAGACTGGAACCCGCGCCGCGCCTTCGCTCGCGAATCGAGGGTGTCAGTGGGTTGAAATCGCGCACTACGCGCTGCGTAGATTCTGGTGCTTGAGCGGTAGGAAGCGGACGCGCGTGCCGGTTGCACTGAAGATCGCATTGCACACCGCGGGCGCGAGAGCGAGGATTGCGGGTTCGCCATGGCCGCCCCAGAATCCGCCGGTGGGCACGAGCACGGTTTCAACGATAGGCATCTCCGAGATCTGGAGTAGCGGGAACGTGTCGAAGTTCGCCTCCACGATGCGTCCGTCCTTAACGTTATTCTCCTGGTAAAGGATGCTTCCCAGGCCGAAGACCACGTTACTCTCAGCCTGCGCGTGACACGTGTCGGGATTCACGACATAGCCCGAGTCGATGGCGACAACGATGCGATGCACGCGAGCAGTCCCTGCAGCATTGACGGACACTTCAGCCACCATCGCGGTGAAGCTGCCGAAGCCGTCTGCTATCGCGACACCGCGGTGAAGACCGGTCGGTAGTGGCTTTCCCCACTCGGCGGCCTTTGCGACCGCCTCAAGGACGAGGCGATTCTTGTCCTCTCGCTCGAGCATTGCCAAGCGGTATTCAAGAGGGTCGCGGCCTGTCGCGACCGCCAATTCATCAATGAAGGACTCCCGGTAAAACGAATTCTGTTGGCCTGGAGCGCGCCAAA
>JARLIN010000342.1 GCA_031291715.1 Rhodopila sp.
CACATGGCCTTGATCGACCGTACCATGATCGAGCTGTACGCCACGCCGACCAAGTCTAAGCTCGGCCCCAACGCCATGGTTGGCGTGTCCTTGGCCGCCGCGCGCGCGGCGGCCCAGGCGGCCGGCCTGCCGCTCTATGCCTATCTGGGCGGGGCCGGCGCCACCCGCCTGCCGGTGCCGATGATGAACGTCATCAACGGCGGCACGCATGCCGACAACTCGATCGATTTCCAGGAATACATGCTGGTGCCGCACGGCGCGCCGAATTTCCGCGAGGCGCTGCGCTACGGTGCGGAGACGTTCCATGCGCTGAAGGGCATCCTGCACAAGCGCGGCCTGGCCACGGCGGTCGGCGACGAGGGCGGCTTCGCGCCCAACCTGCCGAACAACGAGTCGGCCTGCGAGTTGATCGTCGAGGCCATCAAGGCGGCCGGCCTGACCCCCGGCAAGGATGTCGGCATCGCGCTCGACCCGGCGGCCAGTGCCTTCGCCAGTAAGGACGGCTACAACCTGGCCAAGTCGGGCGGCGGGATGAAGACCAGCGCGGAGATGACGGCGCTGTATGCGCACTGGATCGACACCTACCCGATCGTCTCCATCGAGGACGGGCTGGGCGAGCATGACTGGGCCGGCTTCACCGCGCACACCGCGGCGCTGGGCGGCCGGGTGCAGATCGTCGGCGACGACAACTACGTGACCAACACGCGCTTCATCGCTCGCGGCATCGCCGAGCACTGCACCAATGCGGTGCTGATCAAGCTGAACCAGATCGGCACGGTCACCGAGACGATCGAGGCGATCAACATGTGCCGCAAGGCCGGCTGGCGGTTTGTCGTGTCGCACCGCTCTGGCGAGACGGAAGACAGCTTCATCGCCGATTTCGTGGTGGCGATGGGAGGCGGGCAGATCAAGACCGGCTCACTCTGCCGCAGCGAGCGGATCGCCAAGTACAACCGCCTGCTGGAGATCGAGCGGGACCTCGGCAGCGCGGCGGTCTACAGCAGCCCGTTCTGAGCTGATTTTCGCGCACCGGTCCCCGGCAGCCGCCGGGGCCGGCGCGCGAGCGGCCAGATTGACTTGGGCCGAAGGCTGCGCCTAGCATCGATATGTTAGGGGATGGGGTTCCCCGAGCGCGCCACCTTGGCTGATGACCCCTGCCAACGATAATCCAGCCTGGGAGCGCCCAGGAAGAGAGGCAGGCGGTGGCGACTTCACAGCCCGAATCATCCGACACGTTGCTTGAGGCATTGCTGGCGGATCCGCTGATCCAACTGATGATGGCGGCGGATCGGGCGGACCCGGACGAATTGCGGAAATGGCTGCACCACGTTGCCGAAGCCCGAAATGCGCCGCGCGGCCGCTTCGCCGGTGTGCCGGACGACGACATTGCGATGGCTCAGGCTGCCTCCGATCGGTATCGACCCGGCGTTGGCGTCATGCTGTTGAATCATCGCGCCGAGGTTTTCGTTGGCCGCCGCATCGATGCGTCGCAGGTCGGCTGGCAGATGCCGCAAGGCGGCATCGAACCCGGCGAGGCGCCGTGCGATGCCGCGCGGCGCGAGTTGCGCGAGGAGATCGGCACCGACAATGTCAAGGTTATCGCTGAAAGCCGCTGCTGGCTGCGCTACGACTTGCCGTCGGACCTGGTGGGCCACGTCTGGGGCGGGCGATGGCGAGGGCAGCAGCAGAAATGGTTCGCGATGCGGTTTCTCGGCCAGGACGCGGACATCACCATCGCCACCGAGCAGCCCGAGTTTTCAGCGTGGCGATGGGCACCGCTGCCGGAGCTGGCCGAATTGATCGTTGCCTTCAAGCGCAACCTCTATCTACACGTGCTGCGGGAGTTCGGTAGCTTGGCGGAGCCACAGAACCAAGGTGGCGACGCGGAGCGTCCGGTCGTGTGATGCCGACGGAACCGCAACCCGACAATGCACGGATGGCGCGCGCGCTGCGGCGCCTGCAATCGCTGGCTGACGGCGAGCGAGGCGTGCTGGAGGTAATTGCCTGCGGCCCGTCCGCCATTCCAGCGTTGCGGGCGATCGTGCTCGCCCCCGAGCCGAGCGGCCTGTATCAACCCCGCTGCGCCGCCGTGGATGCGCTGGCGGTGCTCGGTGACGAGAACACATTGATGGAGTTGCTGGCCGCGTCGATCGAGACGGCCGATCCGGTCGCGGGGGCCGGCGAGGAAGCGGTGCGCAACGCCGCAGCGCGCGCCTTGGCGCGGAGTGACGACCCGCGGCTGTTTCCCCTGCTTCTGTCGCTTGCGGCGACATGGCATTTGCCCGGTGCGATCGACGTGCTTGGTGCGCGCCGATGCGCGGCCGCGCTGCCCAGCCTGATCGCGGCGCGCGGGGACGACATCGCGCGGCCGGCGGCCGAAACGGCGCTGCGCAACCTGGGGGAAGCCGCGGCTGCGGAACTCTGGCGCGCGGCACGGAACCCGCAACTGGACTGTGGCGAGGAGACTGAGTCCAGTCGGCGCCGCCGGCGCTCGGCGCTGACCGTGCTTGGCGATATCGGCAGCTCCGCCACCATGGATCTTGAGCCGCTCTGCAACGAGGCGGATGCGGCCATCGCGGCGGCGGCGTGCCGGATACGCCTTGCTGGCGGAACAGTGACGGAACGCCGGCGCGCTGCCGAGCGACTTATCGCAGTTTTGGACACGGCCGACCTGTCGGTGCGGGCGGATATCGAGACGAGCCTGCTGGCCCACGCCGATGTCACGTGCGAGGTACTCGCGGCGATGAGCGGCGCGGCGCTGTCGTGCCCTCCGGGCACGGCTCGGGATCGATTGTTGTACCGCGTCGCACATCGGATTGGGGCTGTCCCGCATGACGGTGTGCGGCACGTCGCCTCGGCATGAGACGATGACCTTCCATAGCATCCTCTCCCCCGGCGCCCCTGATGGCGTTGCGAACGAGCGGACCGACCAGCCCGAGTTTTTTGTCGACCTCAATCTTGACCAGATCGTTGCCGGCATAACGGCCGGCAAGGATGAATACAACCTGACCCCGTTTTTTTATGTTTCGCTGCATGATATTGACTCCATCCGATATCGGCACGAGATCATGCAGGATGTCGAAAATGCCGGCGTGGCCGGCAGCATCCGATCATTCGCGGCGCGCATGCACGAGATGCGCGAGCATCTTGCCCGCTCCGAAAAGCTTCACTACCAGCGCCAGAAGGAGCGCTGGTTCCTGGAGGCGGTCGACGTCTATTGCGCTGCGGTGACCGGCTTGGTTAAGGACCTGTCGGCGGCGGAAGTCGGCTCGCGGGGGCTGCTGGCTTTCCGGGAATACGTGACCGGGTACGCCGCGTCCGAGTCCTTCACTGCGCTTGCCCAGCAAACGCAAAAGCTCGCGATCGTGCTTTCCGAGGTCCATTACTGCGTGCTCATCAATGGTTCCCGTGTTCAGGTACGAAAATTCGAAGGCGAACGTGACTACAGCCTGGATGTAGAGGCGACGTTCGAGAGATTCAAACAGGGATCCGTCAAAGCTTATGACTTCTCATTCCGGGAATCACCCGAAATGAATCATATAGAAGAGAATATACTGGATTTGGTCGCCAAGGTCTACCCTGATGTATTTTCCGATATAGAAATATATTCTGCCTCAAACCGAAATTACATGGATGCTGCCGTAGCCGTTTTCGACCGGGAGATCCAATTTTATGTTTCCTACCTTGAATATATTGCCCGTTTCAAAAGGGTCTGGTTGAGTTTCTGTTATCCGCTAATCGTTCGGGAATGCAAAGCGGTATTCAGCGATCGGGGCTTTGACCTCGCCCTGGCCGGCAAGTTGCTCGGCGAACACGCGACGCCGGTATGCAACGACTTTCGCCTCGCCGGGCGGGAGCGCATCATCGTCGTGTCCGGTCCGAACCAAGGGGGCAAGACGACTTTCGCCCGGATGTTCGGACAGTTGCACTATCTTGCTGGCCTGGGCTGCCCTGTCCCCGGCACGCGAGCGCAGCTTTTTCTGTTCGACAACCTTTTCACGCACTTCGAGAGAGAGGAGAACATGAGCAACCTGCGGGGTAAACTGCAGGACGATCTGATCAGGATCAAGCAGATCCTGGACCGCGCCACGGCGGACAGCATCATCATCATGAATGAGATTTTCACGTCCACGGCGCTGCAGGATGCCATTGCACTCAGCAAGAGTATTGCGTCGAAGTTGATGGATTTGGACCTTCTGTGTGTCTGGGTGACATTCATCGATGAACTGGCATCCCTGGGCGAGCAGACCGTCAGCATCGTCAGCACGGTCGTTCCGGAGAATCCGGCGCAGCGAACCTACGAGATTGTCCGCCGGCCAGCGGACGGTCTGTCCTACGCCCTGTCGATCGCCGAGAAGTACCGGCTTACCTACACCATGATCAAGGAACGCACCGGGTCGTGAAAGCCCATCTGCTGTATCCGGAGCGAGACTTCGACCTGCGCGGGCCATTGCAGTGGAATGAGCAGGCACTGACGAAGGACCTGGCACTGGACACCTTGTTCAGCGCGATGGCACGAGACGACAAGTTCGTCTTCGAGGTGGCCAGAAGGCTTGTCCTGTCGGGGCTGGATAATGCTATCGGCGATATCGTGTACCGGCAGGATGTTCTCCGGGACTGCCTGAAGAATCCGGCCGTCGTGCGGGACCTGTACGGCCTTGCCGTTCAGGCCGTTGAAGAAGAAAAGAAACATTATATGGGCAGCATCCTTAGCGGCTACCCAGGCACCGTGCTGCACCGGTCGATCGAGATGATCGAGGCGTTCCTCGGCATGCTCAAGCGGCTGAGCAGGATTGCCGGGTCCAGTTCCGGGAATTTTCACTCGTCGGGGTGGGGCACGTTCTTTGCCATGGTGGAACGCGAACTCGATGCCACTTACTTCGCCGAGGTCGAATGCCACCTGGTGCAGTTGAAATTCCGCCACGGGGTATTACTAAGCACCGGACTGGACAAGGGCAACAAGGCGCGCCGCTATGTCCTGCGCCGGCCTCCCGCTCAGACGGGGACGTGGCTGACACGGCTGTTCGCGCACAAGCCGCCAGTCTACGAGTTTTCACTACACCCACGCGATGAAAGCGGTGCCAGGGCGCTGTCGGGGGTGCGCGACCGGGGGATCGCCGGCGTGGCCAGCGCACTCGCGCAGTCCGCGGACCACGTGTGTAGTTTCTTCAGCATGTTGCGGGCGGAACTGGCGTTCTATGTCGGTTGCGTGAATCTGCATGACCAACTCACTCGCAAGGGCGAACCTACTTGCTTTCCTGCGCCGGTGGCCGCGGCGGAGCGCCGGTTATCTTTTCAGGGGCTCTACGACGGCTGCCTGGCGCTCAACATGACGGAGCGCGTCGTCGGCACCGATGCGAACGCCGACCGGCAGAATCTTGTGATCGTGACCGGCGCCAACCAGGGTGGCAAATCGACGTTCTTGCGCAGTGTCGGCCTGGCTCAACTGATGATGCAATGCGGCATGTTCGTGCCGGCCGAGGCGTTCCGTTCGAGCTTGTACGAGCGCATTTTCACGCATTACAAACGGGAAGAGGATACCGCCATGAAAAGCGGGAAGCTCGACGAGGAGCTTCACCGGATGAGCGATATCGTTGACCAAGTCACGCCGCACTCCATGATCCTGTTCAATGAATCCTTCGCCGCGACCAACGAGCGCGAAGGGTCGGAGATCTCAAGGCAGATCCTATGCGCCTTGATCGAGAAGGGGGTGAAGATCGTTTGCGTCACCCACCTTTTTGAATTGGCAGAACGCTTCTGGCGAACGAACCGCGACAATGTGTTGTTCCTACGGGCGGAAAGGCAGGTCGACGGGACGCGGACATTCAAACTGGCCGAAGGAGGACCGCTGCAAACGAGTTTTGGCGAAGACCTCTACAGAAACGTCTTTGGTGCCGGGCTCCAGAGCGCCCAGACCGCCGGTCCTGCCAGCGTGGAGGCACAACCGCCATGAACCGGATCGGCGACCGCAAGTTCCTGCAGGGCTGGCATATTGTGAAAGCGGCCAGCCAACCTGGTCCCCAGGCAACGTCCTGGCGCGTCGGTGACGTCGAGTGGCGACGCAGCCGCCACAGCATCACCACGCCGGATCATGCCACCGCGCTCGATGTCCATCGGCTCGACCGGCGCCGGACTGGCGGTGCTTGGAGCGTGATGATCGTCGTCGAATCGTGGTGGGACGAACGCCAGCGTCTGGTCCGTTCCCAGGAATGGGCGAGCCACCTGTCCGGTGACCGCGATGCGATCACAAGGTGGATCGATGAACAGGCAGCCGCGCTGACGACTGTGCGCGCGTGATGGCCAGACGGGGTGTGCGATGGACCTGAAGTCGTACGAAGAGTGGAAATTCGAGCTGTCGGCCATCATGCGCGAATGCGCCCGCCAGACGCCGCGCCCGACGTCGGAGCAATCCGCCATGTGGCGGGACCTGTTCGACCGGCTGGCCGCGGATCGCTTCAACATCACCCTGGTCGGCCGGTTCAGCCGCGGCAAGACCTCGCTGATGAACGCCATCCTGGGCATGGACCGGCTGCCCACCGGGGTGGTGCCGCTGACCTCGGTGATCACCCAGGTGACCTATGGCAGCGAGGCGAAGGCAGTGCTGCACTATGAGCGCTCCCGCCTGACCATGGACGTCTCCTTGTCGGAACTGCCCAGCCACATCACCGAACGCGGCAATCCCGGCAACCATCTTGGTATCACCGTGGCGGAAGTGCAGTTGCCCGCCGAATTCCTGCGCCGCGGCTTCACTTTCATCGATACGCCCGGCATCGGCTCGGCGATCGCCGCCAACACCCGGACGACTCTTTCCTTTCTGCCGGAGGCCGACGCGATCATTCTTGTGACCAGCCATGACAGCCCGCTGTCGGCGGAGGAAGCCGACGTGCTGGCCTGGGCGGGTGCGGCCGAGCGGCCGGTGTTCGTTGTGTTGAACAAGCAGGACGTGGCGGACGCCCCGGCGCGGGCAGAAACGCTGGCCTATGTGCGCGGCGAGGCGACGAGGCTCGGCGCCGGCTCGCAGTTGCGATTGTTCCCGCTTTCCGCGCGCGATGCGCTGGTGGCCAAGCTGACGGCAAACGCGGCGGTGCTGGCGGCCAGCGGTTTGCCGGCGCTAGAATCGGCCCTCATAGACTTTCTGGTGCACGACCAGCGCCGCGCCTTTCTGCTGGGGATGTGCGAGCGGATTGCGGCGCTGCTCTTCGATCCCCGGATCAACCCCGGGGGTGGCAGCATGGCCGAACGTTTGGCTGGGCTGCGCGCGCGCGTGACCGGAGCGACAGTTGCGGCACCTTCCGTGATGATGCCGGCGGAGCCTCCCTTGCCGGCGTTGCTGCCGGGCTGCGAGGTTTGCGCCGCTGTTGCCCACGCGGTGTTCGGTTTTTTTGCCAGCACCCAGTCCGAGCTGTACAGCAGTCCGCATGCACAGGCCGACCTGGCAGCGCGCGGTGGGTTCTGCCGGGGGCATGCGCAGCAGTTCGAGGCCATCGCCGCCAGACGCGAGGCCGCGACCGCACTGGCGCCGGTACTGCTGCGCCAGGCCGGGGAATTGCGCCGCATCGCCGCAGCCGCGCCGACGCCGATGCAGGTGGTGGAGCTGGTCGGTGGCCTGCTGCCCGACGGCAGGCGGTGCACGGCTTGTGCCGCCGCGCACCAGGCCGAGACGGCTGTTATCAACCGCCTCGCGGCCTTGGTCCGGCGCGATGGCGCCACGGCGGTGCATGCAAGTTCGGCCATCTGCCTGCCGCACATGAGGCGGCTGGCAGGGGTGCTGCCGGGCTCGGCGGAGGTATCGTTGTTGCTGCGCCGACAGGCCGCGCTGATGGAGCGCATGGCCGAGGACACCAGCCGCTTCGCCCTGAAGCAGGACGCGGGCCGCCGGGGCTCGATGAGCAAGGAGGAGGACGAAGCCACCTGGCGCGCGGCGCGGGTGCTGCTGGAGGCCCCACAGGCGCAATACGACGCCGCTTCGCCTGGCGGCGCGCCGTCCCGTGCGTTCTTTGCCACCACGAGCGCATAGGAGCCCCTTATGGAAACGGAGGGAAGCATACCAGGCATCGCGAGCATGGCCCGATCGACCGACTCCGTCGCGGATTTGATTGCGCAGGCGGTTGTTTGTGGATGTCATTCCTCAACGACGCAGACCCTACATATTGAGAGACTTCAGGCACTCGCCGCACGACTGGTGACATCGCGCCTGCAGGTTGCCGTGCTGGGGCAGTTCAAGCGGGGCAAGAGTTCACTGCTCAACGCCTTACTGGGAGCGGCGGTGCTTCCCATCGGCGTGTTGCCGGCGACCGCGCTGCCCACCTTCCTGTCGTATGCCGATGCGCCGCGCTTGCACCTGGAGTTCCGCGACGGTGCCTCGGAAGACCGGGCGCTGACCGACGTGGAAGAGCTGCAACGTCAGCTTGCGCTGCTGGTGACCGAAGAGGGGAATCCGGAGAATCGCCTCGGCCTTGCCCGGGTGGAGGCGGGATTGCCGTCTGCACTGCTGAAGCAAGGCGTCGTGCTGCTGGATACACCCGGTGTGGGATCGACACTGCACCACAACACGCTGGCTGCTCGGGCTGCACTGCCGGAATGCGATGTCGCCTTGTTCGTCATTTCGCCTGATCCGCCGATCACCGAGGCGGAGCTGGCCTATTTTGCGGAAATCGCCCCGGTCGTTGCGCGGCTCTTGGTGGTGCTCAACAAGTGCGACACAGTGGACGGCACGGATCGCGACAACTCGGTGCGTTTCCTGCGCAAAGTCCTGACCGAACAGGCGGGACTGGATGCGGGCGCACCGATTTTCCCAGTGTCGGCACGCGCGGGGCTGCAGGCCAAACTCGCTGATGACGCCGTCGCACTGGAGGCCAGTGGGGTTGCGGCGATCGAGCGTTATCTTACCGCGCTGATCAACCGCGAGGGTGCCGAAGTGCTGGGTTCGGCGGTTGCGACCAAGGCCGCTGCCGTGATCGGCGCCATGTGCTTGGAGATCGAGCTGGAGTTGCGTGCATTGCAAATGCCGCTGGAGGATCTTGCGGACCGCATTGCGCGGTTCGAGGCAGCCCTCGGCGGCTTCGAGGAGGAACGCCGGTCCGCGGCCGACCAGATCGCCGGCGACCGGCGGCGGCTGTCGGCGCGGCTCGAGGAGGAAGCGGAGCGGCTGGGCCGCCAGGCCGAAGCGGACCTGCGCGCGGCGGGCGAGGCGGCGCTGGGCCGTGGCGAAGACCTGGCGGGGGCCCGGGCCGCGCTCGCCGCCCGAGTGCCGGTGCTGTTCGGGTCGGCACAACGCGCGGTTGTGGAAGGTATCGAGCGGGCGCTGCTGGCGGCACTGGCGCGCCATCAGGAACGCGCCGATGGGCTGGTCGATTCCGTGCGGCAGACCGCCGCCGCCCTGATGGACCTGCCGTATGACGGCTCGGATCGCGGCGATCCGCCGGAACTGCCGCGACTGTCGGCGTGGATCGTCGATGGCCGGGCCGAGACGTTCACGAGCCTGACCGTGGGGGCCTTCGAGCCGTTCGTCCCAGGGGCGGCCCGACGGCAGCGACGCCGGATCGGCGCGGAAGCCGGGGCACTGACGCGGCGCAACGTCGAGGACCTCCGGTGGGCGCTGCGGCAGAAGGTGGACGATGCCTGCCGGCGTTTCGCCGCATCGCTCGACGTGCGCCTGGGCGCGGCGCTGGCGGCGACGCACGGGGCGATGGCGACGGCCTTGCAGCGCCGGGGCGACCAAGCCGCCGCTGTCCAGGCGACGCTGGCAGCGCGAGACGAAGCTCTCCAATGCCTGACGCGTATTCGGAGCACGTTGACGGACCTGACTGCTCGCAGTGTTACCGCCTCATTGTGAGTTCCCGGTGCCCAGTTTGGTCGCGCATGGCTCGGCACCGCGTTCGCCCAGGACAATGCCGCTGCAACCCACAAGCAGTGGCGCCAAGTCGCCGACCAGGCTCGCCCCGGTTGCCCAACCTTGCGACCTTCATGGACGAGGCAGAGGCTGACGTGCTGGCCCACATGAACTTCCCCGTCCCCGTGCCCCGCGCCAGCCTGATGCATGTCAAATCGGCACGGTCGACTTATGGGATCGTCGGTTGCGTGCCCGCGATTTGAACCTGCGCGAGGTTGCCAAGGATCAGCAGGTTATCACGCTCTGCCAGTGCTCATTTTTGTCGCACATGGCTTCGCACAGGCAATGGCCGCGCCGCGCTGCCATCAGAACGTCACCACGGACCGAATGCTCTCGCCGCGGCGCATGAGGTCGAAACCTTCGTTGATGCGCTCGAAGGGCAGCACATGGGTGATCAGGTCATCGATGTTGATGCGCCCGTCCATGTACCAGTCGACGATGCGCGGCACGTCGGTGCGCCCGCGCGCGCCGCCGAACGCCGTGCCCATCCACACCCGGCTGGTGACAAGCTGGGGTGTCGTTGCGGATTGTCGCCCTACCGTCACACGTCATTCTCTTGGTGCGCATCGTCGGCGTCCATGCGCCAGAAAATCGACCCATCACCAGATCCCACTCCTATGGCCGCGACTACGATCGGCCGGGGACCGAAACGGCCGTCGCAGTAAATCGTGCTGCCTCCCGGCACGACGATCCAGATCCCGCCGGAGCCGTCGAAGTGACTCCGGGCCCAGCGCCGCCATCCCTCGACGGAAAAAGTAATTATCAGGAGCGGGAAAGGCATCCGGTGAGCGGTCTCTACGAAACCGACAACCCGGCGTGGTCCGAACGACAGCGTGATCTGCTGCGGCGTGTCGCGGCCGGCGAGGCGATGAAAGAGACACCGGACTGGCCGAACATTATCGAGAAAATCGAGGGCGTGGGGCGCGAGCAGCTGCACACTGTCCGGACCGCGTCAATCGCGGAACGACGGGGTCGATACCCATAGGAGTCCGCATGGAACACAGGTTCCAGCAACGGCTCCAGGTATCGGCGAACAACATCCTGGCCGACCCGATCAACGACCGTCGGAATCCCCAGCGGCCGCGTCCCGCCGGACGCCTTCGGTATGTCCACCACCATCGCTCTTTACGACAGCAGCATGCGGTGGTTTGGAACCCGCTCCTGATCGCGGATCCCGAGGGGTCAACCCTCATCTCTCACACAGCTCCACGCCTCCATCGCTGTCGGTGTGTTCGTGGCACACGATGCTCGCAGTACTTCGCCACCGGCAGGTGCGCCAGCATCGCGAGGGTCGCGCGCCCGCGCGGCGTCGGCAGCGCCGGTGGGTCAGTGCGGAAGATGGCCGGACGGCGGCCCGGCCCGAAACGCGAGGCGCAGCAAGTGAACGCAGCCCGCCAACGAGGATCGCAGCCGTATTCGAAATAATCCCGGCATCCCCGCCCGCGCGCCACCAATGGGCGCGCTTGCGCCACCAATTCAGCTCAAAACATACGAATACGCGAGGAAGGGCATATTACGACTCCTCGATCTGCGAGGGCGGAAACAACTCGGGCCGCTTTGCTGCGATGTCGCGCAATGCCCGGACGAAAGCATTACCGACTAGCACG
>JARLIN010000035.1 GCA_031291715.1 Rhodopila sp.
CAGGATGCGGGATCAGGTGGCCCGGACGGTCGCCGGGCCATGACGATTGGGGCACCGGAAGCGTTTGAATCAGGCGGCCAAACAAAGAGCCCAGCCTGAAGACATGGCCTAATCCGCGGCGATGGATACACCGCCGAGGCGCGCGGCGTCGGCATAGGCACGGATGGCGGCGCCGAACTGCTCAAAGATAGCGCGAGACAAAGCGTCGGTGCGCCAGTCGTATTCCGGGTGCCATTGCACACCGACCGCGTAGCCGATGGCGGGGCCGGCCTGGCTGGCGGCGACCCGTACGGCCTCGATCGTGCCGTCCGGCGCGACGCCTTCCACGGTCAGGCCGGGCGCCAACTGGTTGACCCCTTGGTTGTGCAGGGAGTTGACGGCGATCTCGGTCGTGCCGGCAAGGCGGTGCAACCAGCCGCCGGGCGTGACGCGAATCGCGTGTGCCTTGCCCTGACGGACGCGGGAGGAGGGCTGCATCGGCGTCGAATGGTCCATCCGGTCCGGCAGATCCTGCAGGCGTTGATGCAGCGATCCGCCAAGAGCCACGTTCAGCTCCTGGAAGCCGCGGCAGATCGCCAGGATGGGAACGCCACGGGCGACGGCGGCGCGGATCAGCGGCAGGGTGAACCCGTCGCGGGCGGGATCTTCCGGCGTGCCTTCGGCATGGGGTGGGCCGTCGTACAAAGTAGGCTGCACGTTCGAGCGGCTGCCGGTCAGGATGATGCCGTCCAGGCGATCCAGAAGGGTCTCGATATCCGCGGCAGGGCCGTTCGCGGGCAGCAGGACCGGCACCGCGCAGATCACTTCGTCGGTTGCGCGCACATACGTGTCGGAGGCCGCATGGTTCGGCATTCCGAAGACACCGAACTGCTTGGTGCAGCAACTGATGCCGATCAACGGCTTGACGACGCGGGGAGACCTCATGTCAGGGAAGATCATTCCCTAGTTTCGCGGCAAAAAGAAGACTTTTTCGTCGCGTGTGACACATGACCGTCATGCGGCGGAGCCTTATCCCAATGCGGATGGCGTTATTTTTCGTGGGCGGACGGCGGGCTGAGCTGCTCGAACAGTTGCGGATCGAAGCTGCCGCCTAGCTGGGCGTTATAGAGCGTGACGTGCGTTTCCCGACGCTGGGCGTCCACCACGGTCCATTGCCGCAGCGTCATCGGCGGATCGGCGAACACCAGGGTCAGGGAGCCGTCGCCGGGGCTGTCGGTGCGCACCAGCGTGAGCTGAATTTGGCCGGGCAGCCGCTGGATCCCCGTGACCGTCACCGCTCCGGACAGCTGGACGTGCTCGTCCAGCAGGATTCCCAGTGGCGTGCGGTTCAGTCCGATATTGCTGGTCTGCTGCAACGCCGAGTCGTGGAAGGTCAGCACGCCGTGCCCGGCGATCAGCAGGAACGGTGCCGGCGGATCATACTGGAACCGCATGCGGCCGGGACGTTCCAGCCACGCGGTGCCCTCCGAAATGCCGCCGTCCTGGGCGACCTGCATGAAATGCGCCTTGAGCGACTTGATGCCGTTCAGATAGGCCTCGATTCGCGCGATGTCCGCCTGGTCCTGGGCGGAGAGCGCCAAACCGGGAGCCGCCCTGGCGGTCACGCCGAGGGGCAGGAGGGCGGCGGAGGCAAGCAACAGAGTGCGGCGGTGGAGCATGCCGGACGATGTGGCGTGTCTGCCGTCGCTTTGCAAATCCCTATTCGGCCGCGGCGGGGATCGTCCCGGAGGAGCTTGCCTGTGCCCAAAGCTCGGGTTCCAGTTCCTCCTTGCGATTGGGGAAGAACAGCGCGCAGCCCAGGGTAACGATCGAGAATGCGGCCAGCACCATGGTCACCGTGGCCACGCTGCCGGTGCGTTCATACAGAATGGAAACCACCGGCGCGGCGGCGGCCGCCCCCAGGAAGCCGACGAAGAAGCGCACCGAGTAGATGCGGGCGCGCAGGGCAGGGGAGATGTAGCGGGCCGCCATCGTTTCATTCACCGTCACCTGCCCGAAGATCGAGGCGGCCACCGTGCCGGCCAACGGCAGCACCAGCCAACCCTGCGCGAAGGACAGTGCCAACATGGCCGGCGTCAGCACGATGCTGACGGGCAGGAAGACTCGCTTCAGCGTGTTGCGGTCGATCATCCGGCCGACCGAGAACTGCGTCAGCGCACCGCACAGCGTCACCAGGAACGCCGCCAGCCCGACCAGCGGCAGCAGCGTGGCGTTGCCGGCCAGCCGCTCCTGCATCAGCTTCGGCAGCAGCAGCGTGTAGGCGTTGAACACCAGGCCGGAGGACATCGCGATCAGCATCAGCACGATGACGGCGCGCCGGACGAGATGACGGGGAATCGGCGGGAAGGGGCGGGCATTGGCGTGGGCGCCGGCATGCGCCAGCGGCGTGCGCATCCAGAACAGTCCGGCCACCGCACACAGGATGCCGGGGGCCACGAAGGCGGCGCGCCAGCCGATCTCGTTGGCCAGGAAGGCGGTGACGACCGGGGCGAGTGCCACGCCCAGGTTGCCGAAGACGCCGTTCACGCCGATCGAGCGGCCGGGTTTGTCGCCCGCCGCTTCCACCAGCATGGTCGTGCCGATCGGGTGGTAGATCGCGGCGAAGGCACCGGCAAAGGCGAGGGCAACGGCCAGCATCGCCGGCGAATGCGCGAACCCGGCGGCGATCAGGCTGGTCCCGGTTCCCAGGAAGAAGGCCGTCATCAGCGCCTTGCGGCCGAAACGCTGGGCCAGCCAGCCCTGTGGCAGCGACAGCAGGCCGTAGAACACGAACATGCCGGTGGCCAGCGCGAGGATCGGTCCATACGCCTCCCCGAACGGTCCGCCGGGGAGGACCATCGCCAGCACGGCCGTGGGCAGGATCAGGAGGCTGTAGTGGGTGATCGTGTGGGCCGTGTTGATGAACACGATCTGTCGGGCGGCTGGGGTCATGGCGGCCGTTTCCTTGGAGTTGCCGGGACTGTAGTCTGTCGCTATGGCGATGTCTGGCCAAATTCTGTCGCGTGACGGCCAAGCCCGGCTGCGCCCGTTCGAGCAGGCGCCTCGGCCGATCGCGGGTTACAGTCACGATTACCCTTCGGGGCATGAGACGGGTCTGCACCGGCATCCGCGCGCGCAGCTTCTGTTCGCCATCGCCGGGGTGATGCGGATCACAACGGAGCAGGCGTTGTTCACCGTTCCGCCGGGAACCGGGCTCTGGGTGCCGGCGGATACGCTGCACGGGGTTCGCATGGATGGGAACGTCCAGATGCGCGCGCTGTTCCTGCGGGCGGATGCGGCGGCTTCGGGGCCGGTGGCGACGACTGTGATCGCGGTCTCGCCGCTGCTGCGGGAACTGATCCTGACGGTGTGCGGGGAGCCGGTGGTGTGGGACGCCCGCGGGCCGATCCGGCTGGTGGCGGCGCTGGTGCTGCACGAGATCGGACGGGCAGGGACAAGGCCATTGTCCTTGCCGGCGTGCCGGGATCCGAGGCTCGCTCGAGTCGCGGCGGCACTGGTCGCCGACCCGGCCGACCGGCGCGATCTCGATGGTTTTGCGGCGGTCGCCGGCGCCTCGGTGCGGACGTTGGCGCGGTTGTTCCGCGCCGAAACCGGCATGAGCTTCCAGCAATGGCGGCGCCAGTTGCGGATGACCGAGGCGCTGGCCCGGATCGCGCAGGGCGTGCCGCCGGCGCGGGTGGCGGCCGCCGTCGGCTATGCCAGCGTGCCGGCCTTCGGTGCGGCCTTTCGCGAGACGTTCGGGACCACCCCGGCGATGGCCGCGCCAGGACGATGAAGGCGGAGCCGTGCAGAGGAATCGCAATCGGAACGTCGTGTTTCGGCCGGCCTTACACCGTGCGGTGGGGCGGCAATGAAGGTTTCTTGAGCCGCGTCCGACGGTGCGGGCTGGTTTCCGGGGGGACAACGGTGCGGTTCGTGCGCCGGTAACGGACTGTTTTTCAACACAAAGAAGAAGAGCGAGCCACGAAGTACACGAAGAAGGCTCGTGGTTGTGGCTTTCGCGGCGCAATTCGGTTGCAAATCGTCCCCTCCAGGCGGGGATGCTGCCCACGGCCGACGACGGCAAGCGGGGATCTCCTTTGTGTGCGTCCTGGCTCGCCTTGCTTCCTTTGTGTTGAAATCCAACCTTTCGAACGCACGAACCGGCCGGAAGTCCTCCGGAACCGCAGCGGGAACGTCCCCGGGGAGGCGGTGACGCTTGTCTGGCCGCCCGGGCTGGATCAATCTGGGATCGGGAGGTGCCGGTCGTGGTTGCTGTGGTTCGATCTCTGTCCTCGTCTGCGATGCAGGAAGAGGAATGGCGCCTGCGCTGCGACATGGCCGCCGTGTTCCGGGTCGCCGCCCGGCTTCGCTGGAACGAGCAGATCGGCAACCACAACTCGCTGATGCTGCCGAAGCGGACGCCGGATGAGAGGCCGACTTTCCTGATCAATCCGCGCGGCTATCTGTTCCAGGAACTGACCGCCAGCTCGCTGATCGTGTGCGACCTGGAAGGCAACGTGCTGCGCGGCGACGGCGAACTTCGCGAGGTCGCGTTCCATATCCATACGCGCATTCACCTGGCGAACCCCGCGGCGACCTGTGTGGTGCATGTGCACCCACAATACCTGACGGCGCTTTCCATGCTGGCGGAGCCGGAGATCACGCTGTCGCACCACAACAACCTGCTGCTGAACGACCGGGTGGCGATCGATAATTTCGGCAGCGCGCCGGCGGACAGCCGTGACGAGGGCGACCGTCTCGCGGCGGCTCTGGGCGACAAGTCCATCCTGCTGATGGGCGGGCATGGCGTGACGGTAGTCGGGCCGACGGTGGAGGAGGCATTCGACGAGTGTTTCATAGCCGAGCGGACGGCGATGTATCAGGTGACGGCGATGTCCACGGGGCGGCCGATGCGGGCGTTACCCGAGCATCACCGGCGCGGCTTCAACGGTCCTTGGGGCGAGAAAATCGACGCGCGCCTGCACCTCGATGCCTGGCGGCGGGTGCTGGATCGGGAGGAGCCTGATTACGCGCGTTGACCTCGACCGGGATCGTCCGCGGCCCCCTTCAGCGGCGCGGCCGCCGCGGCCGCCCGCATCGCTTGAAGCTCGTGCCCCATCGCCGCGAAGGCATGTTCCTTGATGCTATGCGACGGGGCGGGGGCTGCCGGTTTCGGACGCGGCTCGGGGGCGGGTGGTTGGCTCTGCTGGCGCCCCTCCTGCATCGCCTCCAGCGCCGCCTGACATTTTTCGGCGGCGCGGTTCAGGGCGAGGGCGTTGTTCCGGTAGCGCAGGATCATGGTGTCTGACAGATTCGGGCGCATCGAAAGCCGCAGGCTGTCCGCGGCGGCGGCGCTAAGTCCCATGATACGTCCGGCCAGCTCGATCTCGGCCGGCGTCGCGGTGCGATAGACGCGCACCAACTCCAGGATCGTGTTTCTGGCCAGTTTCGTGTCGCCCTTCGCGCCCGCGAGATAGAACGGCATCAGATAGGCGACGATTGTATCGAAGACGCAGTTGATGGAGGTGAAAAGGTCGTCTGATTTCGACATGGCTGGAGATGCCCGGCAAAAAAGTTTGTGTAATGTTCTTTTTTATCTACCGTAAGTTGCATGAGAACGCAACGGGAATCTGAGGCGGCGATCGGATTTCGGAACCACGGATGAGCACGGATAGAGGCGTCTCGAATGACGTTTCGTTGCGCCTCGCCTGACGCCAACGATCCGTGATTCCCCGCTTCGTGCGAATGGTATCAGTGGTTATCGGCGTTTATCCGAGGTTCGATTCTTCAGCCGCCATCGGTCGAGCGGGCAGCACCCTAGATCACCAGCCCGCCATCAACGTGGATCGACTGCCCGGTGACATAGGCCGCGGCGGGAGACGCCAGGAACGCGACCACCGCAGCGACCTCTTGTGGCAAGCCGACCCTGCCAAGCGGAATGCGCGCGGTCTGCGATGCCAGCACGCCGGGGCCGATCGCCCGGTGCGCGCCGGCATCTTTGCGGATGAAGCCCGGCACCACGGCGTTCGCGGTTGCGCCGTGGCCACCAAGCTCGATCGCGAGCGCGCGGACGAGTGCCTCCAGCCCCGCCTTGGCGGCGGCCGAGGCGGGGAACGTCGCCACGTCGGTGCGGAATGCATGCGCCACGAAGCTGGACACGGCGACAACCCGTCCGTCGGTGGCGCCGCGCAGATGCGGCAGGGCAGCGCGGGCGAGGCGTAGGAAGGCCCCCTGGATCGCCTCGGTGGAGGCCGTCAGCGCGTCATCCGTGAGATCGGCGAACGGGGTCCGGTCGGCGAAACCGGCATTGCTCACCAGCACGTCCAGCCGGCCGAAGCGGTCCACCGTTGTTGCCACCAGTTCGGCGGCCACGGCCGGATCGGCGAGGTCGCCAAGCGCCACCTCCGCCAGGCCGCCGGTGTCGCGGACCTGTTGGGCGACCGCCTCGGCACCTTCGCGATTGCGGCGGGTGTGGACCAGGATTGCGGTGCCCGGCCCCGCCATCGTCCGGCAGATCGCCGCGCCGATGCCACTGGCGGCCCCCGTGACCAGGATGGTGCGTCGTTGTGTCATGCCGTCAGGAGAGCATGTGGAAGCATCCGACGTCGAGGTGTCTGGAAGCGTGGGCCGGGAGGCTCCCCCCCTTTGTGGTGCATCTGTGCTGGATCAGGACTTTGCCGGGCCATGACGACGGAGCGCGGACGGTTTCGGATCGTTCCGGACGTACTCCAGGTGATATTGAGCTGTTCGATCAACGCCCGGTCGATCTCGATGCCAGGACCCGGCGAAGGCGCGGCGGGTGGCGGTCGCAACCGCGCGGATTGCAACGCGCCCGGGCGCGTTATAGGAGGACGTAAAGACCTTTAGGGAAACGTTCCGCCATGACCTCCGCGACTGTGCTGTATTCGGAGAACAACTACCCCGACGACAGCGTGGAGCGGCGGATCTACGGTCCGAATGTGCGGGTCATCTTCCCCAAATCGTCGAATTCCCTGGCCGACCTGTCGGATGAGGACTGCGCGGCGGCCGAGGGGCTGATGATCCTGCGCTACAAGGTCAACGCAAATGACCTGAAGCGTTTCCCCCGCCTGCGGGCGATCTGCCGGATGGGTGTCGGCTACGACAACCTCGACCGGGTCGCGGCGGCGGAACGTCAGATCATGATCCTCAACGTGCCCGACTACGGCACGACCGAAGTCGCGGACCATGCGATGGCGCTGGCCCTGTCATTGCGGCGCGGCCTGCTGCTGCATCACGAGACGCAGCGTGCCAGCCCGCCGGCGGCGTGGCGCTATGTCGATGATCCGCTGCTCCGCCGCTCCTCGGTGCAGACCTTCGGCATCGTCGGGATGGGCCGCATCGCCACCGCCGTTGCCTTGCGCGCCAAGGCATTCGGCTTCCGCGTCGTGTTCTACGATCCGTATCTGCCGAACGGCGTCGAACTCGGCCTTGGCGTCCAGCGTGCCGCCACGCTGGAAGAATTGCTGAGCCAGACCGACACGCTTTCCGTCCACACGCCGCTGACGCGCGAAACCCGCGGGCTGCTGGGTTTGAAGGAGCTGTCTCTGCTGCCCAAGGGCGCGGTGGTGGTGAACACGGCGCGCGGGCCGATCATCGATATCGATGCGCTCGCGACGTTGCTGAAAAGCGGCCATCTGGCCGGCGTGGGCCTGGACGTCGTGCCGGTGGAACCGCCGGTCGAGCCGGTGCCGGAACTGATGCGCGCCTACCGTGCGCGGGAGCCCTGGACGCTGGGCCGGCTGATCATCACGCCCCACTCGGCGTTCTACACGCCACAGGCCTGGGACGACATCCGCAGCAAGTCGGCCGAAACGATGCGCGCCGCTCTGCTTGGTCCGCGGGCGCAGAACGTTATCCCGCCGGAGAGCGATTGATATCGCGATACCAGTTCCAGGCTGACGGTGCGCGGTGAACGCTGACGGTGCGCGGCAAATAGAGTGACGTAAGGCGGTCGCGTCACCGCCATGGCTGGCGTTGCCACCCTCGTCATGGCCGGTGCCACCATACCCGTCATGGGGCGGGGCGGGCCCGGGCGGGGCGGGGGGCGGGGGGGGGGGGGGGGGGGGGGGGGGGGGGGGGGGGGGTTGTTTTGGGCGGGGCGGGGGG
>JARLIN010000343.1 GCA_031291715.1 Rhodopila sp.
CGAACGGCAGGATCTGCTGACCCGCCGGATCCGCCCCTTCATGCTGCGCCGGACCAAAGAGGAAGTCGTCACCGAGCTTCCGCCCAAGACCGAGATCGTCGAACCGATCGAGATGGAGGCGAACCAGCGGGCGATCTACGAAGCAATCCGGCTGTCGATGCATGCCAAGGTGCAGGCGGCTATCGCACAGAAAGGGTTGGCGCGATCAGGGATCATCATCCTGGATGCATTGCTGAAGATGCGGCAGGCGTGCTGCGATCCGCGGTTGCTGAAACTGAAGACCGTTGCCAGGTCGAAGGCCGGGTCCGCCAAGCTCGATCGGCTGATGGAAATGCTCAGCATCATGTTCGACGAAGGCCGGCGCGTGCTGTTGTTCTCGCAGTTCACCGAGATGCTGGCGCTGATAGAGGCCCGTCTGGTCGAGGATGGGGTCGATTTCGTGAAACTGACCGGCGACACCAAGGATCGGGCGACGCCGGTGAAGAAGTTCCAGGGCGGCGACGTGCCGCTGTTCCTGATCAGCCTGAAGGCCGGTGGCGTGGGACTGAACCTAACCGCCGCCGATACGGTTATTCATTACGACCCCTGGTGGAATCCGGCGGTTGAGGACCAGGCGACCGATCGCGCCCATCGTATCGGTCAGACCAAGAAGGTGTTCGTGCACAGGTTGGTTACGCTCGGAACGATCGAGGAAAAGATGGAGACGCTGAAAGAGAAAAAGCGCGCCATCGTGGCCAGCGTGATGGACGCCGAGCATGGCGGTGCGTTGAGTTTGACCGAAGCGGATGTGGAGGAGTTGTTCGCCCCGGCTGGTTGATGCCGCACCCGGGACACGCCCCATGCGCGTCATGATAAGAGCTTGTTCGGAGCAGGGCGTTGCTCCGTTCCGCGCTTATCCTGATGCCAATGGGGACGCGCCCGGCCATGACGGTGATAGAACCCACTCCCCGCGCATGGCGACACGATAGTCCATCACAGTTACGCCGCCAAAGTCTCCGCGATATTCGCCAAGGTCGGAACTTGGGCGGATGGCCCCACCGTCGCCAGCGTCGGTGCCGCGCGGAAATGCCGGATCGCCGCCCGCCGGATATCAGCTTCAGTCACCGCATTGATCTTCGCAAGCACTTCCTCGGTCGGGATGACCCGTCCGAACGTCTGGATCTGCCGGGCCAACTGCTCGCAACGGCTGCCGGTGCTCTCCTGCGACATCAGCAGGCTGGCTTTCACCTGCGCGCGGGCTCGGCCGAGTTCGGGCTCGGTGATATGGGTCTGCACCTTGCCGAGTTCGGCCAGCATCACCGGCATCAGTTCCGCCGCCTCGCTTTCGCCGGTGCCGGCGTAGATTCCGAACAGACCGCCATCCTTGAACGGTGCGGTGAACGAGTAGATCGAATAGACCAAGCCACGCTTTTCCCGGATCTCCTGGAACAGCCGCGACGACATGCCGCCCCCCAGCAGCGTCGAGAGCAGCAGTGTCGGATAATAATCCGGATCACTGTATCCGACCGAGGGGAACCCCAGGACCACATGCACCTGGTCGAGGTCGCGGTCCTCCCGGAACTCACCACCCCGATAGGTCGCATCGTCGAAGCGCGGGGGCGAGCTGCCCGGCAGGTCAGCGAAATGCTTCTGCACGAGATCGAGAACTTCCTGGTGCCGAAGCTTACCGGTCGCGGCGACCACGACATTGCTGTTGGTGTAATTCCGGCCCATGTACGCGGTCAGCAGTGACCGTGGCATGTTCTTGATCACGTCCGCCGAACCTAATACCGCTCGACCAAGCGCCTGGTCCGGGAAGGCAGCCGACTGAAAATGGTCGAAGATGATATCGTCCGGGGTGTCGTTCGCCTGGCCGATTTCCTGCAGGATGACGCTGCGCTCGCGCTCCAGTTCCTCGGGTTCGAAGACCGAATGGGTCAGGATGTCGCCGATGATGTCGAAGCCAAGCGCAGTGTCTTCCTTCAGCAGCTTGACGTAGTAGGCGGTCTGCTCCCGCGCGGTATAGGCGTTGATGTGGCCGCCGACGGCCTCGATCTCCTCGGCGATGGCAGCGGCGCTGCGGGAATTCGTGCCCTTGAACGCCATGTGTTCGAGAAAGTGGGAAACACCATTCTCTTCCTGGGACTCATTGCGGGAGCCACTGGCGACATAGGCGCCGATCGATACGGTTTCGACACGATCCATGCGTTCGGTGACGACCGTGAGGCCAGATGGCAGGCGCGTTAACTGGATAGGCTCATCCATGGTCCGGGGTTCTCTTTTAAAAATGTCAGTCTTTGCATATGGGGTCGCCGCGGGCGGTGCAACGCCGGAGTGCGTGTCGTAACCTCATAGCCGCGTGGGCGGCGCGGCCTCTTCCTGTCCGTCATGGCCGGGCGTGCCCCCAGGCATCAGCATAAGGGTCGAGGAGCGGTAAGCCTTCTTCCCCCGTCATCCCCGCGCCAAGACCCGGGGATCGTCCCAAGCAACGGTGTCTGCGGGGATCCCCGGGTCTTCGCCCGGGGATGACGTGGGGAGGACCTCAGGAGCGTCTGGAATGTTCTCCATCCAGTCTAACTCTTTGTTTGATCGCATGATTCACGCGCTTTGGACGATTCGCCCAGCGCGATCATGCTCTCGCAATCATCCTCTAATAAACCACCACCGACCGGATCGACTCCCCGCGGCGCATCAGGTCGAACCCCTCGTTTATCTGCTCGAACGGCAGAACGTGGGTGATCAGGTCGTCGATGTTGATCCGGCCGTCCATGTACCAATCAACGATCCGAGGCACATCCGTCCGGCCCCTGGCCCCGCCAAACGCGGTACCCATCCATGTGCGCCCTGTCACCAATTGGAACGGGCGCGTCGAAATCTCCTGTCCGGCTCCGGCGACCCCGATGACGATCGACTTGCCCCAACCGCGATGCGCGCATTCCAGCGCCTGGCGCATCACCTTGGTGTTGCCGATGCACTCGAAGGTGTAGTCGGCGCCGCCCTTGGTCAGATCGACCAGATACGGCACCAGGTCGCCCTGCACTTCCGACGGGTTGACGAAGTCCGTCATGCCGAATTTCTCGGCCATCGCCTTGCGGCCGGGGTTCAGGTCCACGCCGACGATCTGCTCCGCGCCCACCATGCGCAGGCCCTGGATCACGTTCAGCCCGATCCCGCCCAGGCCGAACACCACGGCCCGCGCCCCGGCCTCCACCTTCGCAGTGTTCATCACCGCACCAATGCCGGTGGTGACACCGCAGCCGATGTAGCAGACTTTGTCGAACGGCGCGTCCTCGCGGATTTTTGCAACCGCGACCTCCGGCAGCACGGTGAAATTGCTGAAGGTCGAGCAGCCCATAAAGTGGTGGATTTTTTCCCCGCCGATCGAGAAGCGCGAGGTGCCGTCGGGCATGACGCCCTGGCCCTGAGTGGAGCGGATGGCGGTGCAGAGATTGGTCTTGCGCGAGAGGCAGGATGGGCAAGCGCGGCATTCCGGGGTGTAGAGCGGAATGACGTGATCGCCTTTTTTGACCGAGGTCACGCCG
>JARLIN010000036.1 GCA_031291715.1 Rhodopila sp.
AGCTAGTGTCTCGAATCTGAGGTTCGCCTACTATGGTGAACATCAGATTCGAGACACTAGCCGCCAACAAGGCGGTTCCGTCGGGGGATGTCGATCTTCTGTCGATAATGACACACCAATTCGGCCACGGGGTCGGCTCCCTGGGGCTGGTCGACCCGACAGCCCCGGTGTCTGGTGCGGCAGCGGCTTCGGTTGCAGCCTGGCCTTCTTCCTTTTCGCCAAACAAACCGGTCAGTCGACCGATACGGAAATAAACCGTAAAAGCTCGTGATGCGACATCGGTTTTTCCAGTACGGTCATGACGCCGAGGCTGGCGGCCTTGCGCTCGATCTCCGCGTCATGAGCGCCGGTAATCAACAGGACAGGAATACTCACGCCTCGGTCGGACAGACGTTCGATCATTTCCAGTCCCGTCATGCTCGGCATATTCTGATCGACAACAAGGCAGGCCAGCAGGTCCAATTGTGCGGTCGACAGGAAATCCATGCCGGATCTATATGTCTCGACTTGGTACCCCATCGTTTCCAGCAGTCCGCGGAGGACATCACCCACATCATTGTCGTCATCGATGACGGCCACGATGCTTGCATTCTCCCTGTCCATGAAACCGCTCCCCCTAAAACGACCGCGGCCGATGCGGCGGTGATCCTCGATCGAACGGATGCTACCCGCCTCCCATTTGCTGAATAAGATTTAAAGCGCTGGATCACTTGCTATTGTTAGTATCAATCGGTAGATTGACGACGTTAGGTAATGCGAATCGTGCGGGTTAACCATTGGTTAATGTGTTGCCCGCTAATGTCGCAACCATCAGCGAGCGAACCGCTTGAAAAATATGTCTTTTGGCATGCAGTCCAACGAAGAACCGACCGAATGCCGATGAATCGGCAGAGCGTTGTCACATCGCGGATTCATCATATCCACGGCGGCACCGGCCTGACGATGCCGCGGCACTCCCAATCCCCAGGTGATGGAATTGTCTGAGAACCTAAAACTGCGAATCGACCTCCCCTCCGGCGAAAGCCTTCACGACAGGTCCGCCCGCTCCCCCGATACCGTGTCGTCCGGTGATTCAGGACCAATCGATGAGGCCGAATCGCAGATGCGAAAAGCCCTCGGCCTGCTTGGTGAATCGCCACGCCATCGCCCCGAAACCGAACGGTCGGAGCAGCCGGCCCGCATGGGCGACCGGTTCGGCGGTGGACTGCACCGCCGCCGCTTCGTCCAGGACGGGGATATCCCGGTGACGGTCCTGCGGCGGGACCTGGCGCATGAGGCACCGGTCCATCGCGGGATCGCGCCAACGACCCCACCCACCAGCAGCCGTCTGCAACGGACCGAAGCCGCCCTGGCCGCCGAAACCGCGGCCCGTGAAAAGGCGGAGCGATCACTGGCGGAGACGCAAAACATCGCGCGCGACCTGCAAACCAAGATCGGTCATGCGGAGCTGGCGAAGAACGAGGCCGTCGAAATCCTGCGCCGGGAACGCGAGTCGATCGCTCAACTTCGCGCCGAAGCCGAAGCGTGGGAGGAGCGGCTTCAGGAAGCAATTGAGCAGACACGCGCTGCCGAACGCACCGCGCATTTGCACCAGGAGCAGCTCGCGGAGGAACGCCAAGCCCGCAAGGCGGCGGAGAAGGCCCTGCGTGCCGCGGAAACCGCGCGCGACGCGGCCGAGGCGCTTGTCCGGACTTTGACGGAGGAAGCGCAAGCACCCCGTCGAGTGGAATCGCCTCGCCGCCCGCGCACCCTGGCGGAACCCGAGGTTGTCGCCGCCACCTCCCGACGGAGCAAAGCGGCCGAGGTGGCCGCGGCAGAACCCGAGCCGGTGAAGTGGTGGCTGAACACAAAGCCGGGGCCGAAGCGCCGGTAAAACACCGGCCGGACCACGACGGTGGGAAAGGGCCTTCGACGTCGCGTTCGGTGTCAGGCCTTTTTCTGCCAACTACTTTCGGTCTGCTGCCAATAAGCTAGGCTGTGCCCGGCCGCCTTCACCGCCTTCCACCGCGCCCGCGCGGCTGCCACCGCTTCTGGACTGTTGCCGTCGAATAGGTCGAAGACCCGGTCGAAGTCATTGAGCCGGTCCGTCTCGGCGCCCTCGACCAGAAACAGATAACGGGCGCCGTTCAACGGTTCAGGTTCCGCACTCAGCCAGATCGGCTGTAGGTCCGGGTCACCGTCTGCAACCGTACCGTGCGGCAGCCAGGCTGGCTGCGCCCACAGCGCGGTGCTCAACGCATCCAGCCCCACCATGCTCGACCCCAGCACCAGGGCGCGCTGCCCAGCCGCAAGCGTGCGCGCAAGCAACTGGGGCAGCGCCTGGGCCAGTGTCGATCGGGTCAGATGATAGAACCCGATCTCGGTCATCAGGCTTCGTAGTTGTCCGCGACCAGGCGGTCGAGCAGCCGCACGCCGAACGCAGTCGCGCCTTTTGGCGTTACCGCCGTGTCCTTCGTGCTCCAGGCCATGCCCGCGATATCCAGGTGCGCCCATGGCTTGCCGTTGACGAAGCGCTGGATGAACTGCGCGGCGGTTATCGACCCGCCTGGGCGACCGCCGACGTTCTTCATATCGGCGATGTCCGACTTGATCTGCTTGTCGTAGGCCTCGTCCAGCGGCATCCGCCATACACGTTCGCCGGTCGCCTGACCTGCCGCGGTCAGCTTCTGCGACAAGGCATCGTCATTACTGAACAGACCGCCGTATTCATGCCCGAGGCCAATAATGATCGCGCCGGTCAATGTCGCCAGATCGACCATGAATTTCGGATCGTATTTCTGCTGCGCGTACCAGATGACGTCAGCGAGGACCAGGCGCCCCTCGGCGTCGGTGTTGATCACCTCGATCGTCTGGCCGGAGTAGCTGGTGACCACGTCGCCCGGCCGTTGCGCCGAACCGGACGGCATATTCTCCACCAGACCGACCAGCCCAACCGCATCGACCTTCGCCTTGCGTCCCGCGAGCGCGGCCATCAGGCCGATGACGGTGCCGGCACCGGCCATGTCCCATTTCATGTCTTCCATGCCGCCAGCCGGTTTGATGCTGATACCACCGGTGTCGAAGGTGACGCCCTTACCGACGAACACCACCGGTTTGTCTTTCAGCTTGCGGGCATTCCCGCTGGCGCCATTCCACTGCAGCACGACCATCCGCGGTTCGTTGACGCTGCCTTGTGAAACACCCAGCAGCGCGCCGAAACCAAGCTTGCCCATTTCCTTCGGACCGAAGATTTCCACCTTCAGACCAAGTTCGGTCAGCTTGCGGCAGCGATCCGCCATTTCCGCGGGATGGAGAATGTTGGGCGGCTCGCTGACCAGGTCGCGGGTGATGAACACGCCCTTGGCCGTAGCCCCCAACGGCTCCCACGCCGCTTTGGCCTTGGGGACCTCGGCCGTCAGGATCGTCAGCTTGGACAGTTTCGGTTTGTCTTCGGGCTTTTCCTTGGTCCGGTAACGGTCGAAGCGGTAGCTGCGCAAAACCGCGCCGAGTGCGACCTCCGCCGCCTGTTGCGCGGTCAAGGCGCTGTTGGCGACGGCGACCGTGGCTTCGCGCGAAAGGTTGGCGACAATCGCGCCACCGGCTTCTTCGAGGATCTTCTGCGACAGGTCCGCCGGTTTGCCGAGTCCGACCGCCAGGACGCGTGTCAGGTTAGCCCCCGGCGCCAGGATCGTGCAGGTCTTGCCCTTGCGTCCCTTGAACTCCGCGACCTCGAACGCGCGGGCGATGGCGCCGCCGGTGGCTTCGTCCAGTTGCTGCCACAGGCCAGAGGGCTTCTCGCCCTCATGGATTAACAGCGCGAGCGCGCCAGATTTCGGCAAAGCCGGCTTGGCGAAGGCGATATCGAGCATGTACGTGACATCTCCAGTCGAACGGTCAGTTACGGTAGCCCGCTTCGGCGGGCTTTGCCATCTCCGGCCGGAGTGGTTATTGGCTGTCACCCATGACCGAGATTTTACCTGCAGACAAGGCCGGCGTAGCCCGGGCGGCGGCGATGCTGCGCAGGGGCGCGCTGGTCGCGTTCGGCACAGAAACGGTGTACGGGCTGGGTGGCGATGCGACGAACGCCGAGGCGGTGGCTGCGATTTTCCATGCCAAGGGACGACCGCATTTCAATCCGCTCATTTGTCATTACCCATCGTCCGACAGCGCGTTCCGGCACGTCGTCGCGAATGAGCGGGCCTTGCGTGTGGCGGATGCGTTCTGGCCCGGGCCGCTGACACTGGTATTGCCGCGGCGGCCGGACTGTCCGGTCGCATTACTAACGAGCGCGGGGCTCGATACGTTGGCGGTGCGCGTACCGGCTCAGCCAGTGGCGATGGCGCTGCTGAGGGAAACCGGTCGACCGGTCGCGGCGCCGTCGGCCAACCGATCCGGACAGGTAAGCCCGACCTCCGCGCAGCATGTGCTGGACGGACTGGCGGGACGGATCGCCGCCGTGCTGGACAGCGGCCCGTGCAAGGTCGGGGTCGAATCCACCGTGCTGGATCTCAGCGAACGCGATCCGGTCCTGCTGCGACCCGGTGGAGTCACAGTCGAGGACCTGGAAGCGTGCCTCGGCCCGATCCAGCGCGGCACCCCGCATGCGGCGGGCCAAGCGGGGGAGGGTCTGCGGTCCCCTGGTATGATGGTTTCGCACTACGCGCCGGATCTGCCGGTGCGGTTGAACGCAGCGACGGTTGCCGATGACGAGGCCCTGCTGGCGTTCGGCCCGCCGTTACCGGGTGGGCGGTGTCAGTTCCAGCTTAGTGCTTCCGGCGACACCATCGAAGCCGCCGGCCGCCTGTTCGAGGGTCTGCGCTGGCTGGACGCGAACGGGGCAAGGCTCGGGGCGCGCGGAATCGCGGTGATGCCGGTACCCGACAGCGGCCTTGGGCTGGCGATCAATGATCGGCTGCAGCGGGCGGCAGCACCGCGGGGCGGATAGGCAAAAAAACTCTGGTGCTGGTCTCGCGCGGGATTGGTCGGTGGGCGGGACGACGTGGCCGGCGGTCCTCAGCCAGACCACGGGACTGAGCGACGTGCCGATCGGCTGGGCAAAGGTGGCGGCATAAACCCTTATGCTGGCGCGCGCTCAATGCCTCGCCAAACGGCGCGCGGTGCGCAGCAGAATCTGGCGGTCTTCGGGGTCGCATTCGCGATATAGGCGCAATAACGCCAATTCGTCGCCTTGCCGCACGTCACCCATCCCGCGCTTGTCGTCGCCGTACATCAGGTATTCGACGTTGACCTCCAGCGCGCCGGCGATACGGGACAGGTTGCCTGTGACCTGACCGGTGCGCCCAGTTTCCCATTGCGCGACGGCGCTGCGAGAGACGCCGACCTGATCCGCCAGTTCGTCCTGGGTCAGGCCTCGATCCCGCCGAGCAGCGCGGATGCGTGTTCCGATGTCCTGGGGTGTGCTCATATATGTTAGTATAACTTACTCGTCCTAACGCCACCAGCGAAATTGGATGTCGGATGCTGGGGGCACTTTTATGTCCCGTCGTCGAGACCGGACTCGGCCGAGTCGCCGATCGCAGCCGAGTTCCTATGGAGGTATCGCCTGAGTTGTGAGCCACGATAAGGATCGTGGGGCGCAGGGCCGAACGCGCCGTCCAACCGAAAGGGAATTTTTCCTGCCATGGACGTTATTCTTGTTGACGCATTTCGTCAGTTTATCTAACTAACCGTCTGTTCACATATTGTTCGATTATGGAGCGGTCGATGCCTAGGAAGACAGTCTGGACAGAAGGACAGGATACCCAAATCCGCCGCCTCCGGACCGAGGGCGCAAGCTGGGACGTCATCGCCCTTGCCCTCGGCCTCGCCCGATGGACGGTCATCGAGCGTTCACGCGTCCTTGGCGTCGAACGCCCACCCGCCAACGCCGCCGCCGTCGTGGATGAATCTGATCGCCAGCCGTTCCCTGCCGGCCATCATGAAAGCTGGGGCGCCATCAACCGCGGCACCTGCCTGGAGAATGTGCCTTTCCGGACCCCCGGCACCATCCGCTGAGCGCGGCCGAATCCTCCCTCAAAACTTGGAAGGACCTGACCATGACGACCAAGCGCGCGTCTAAACCCGCTTCCGCCGCCGCCCCGAAGCAGCCGATCTATCCGCTGATGACCAACGGCTACGAAATCGACGCCGATTATGTGATCTATCGGCTGGAGGAAGCTGGCGCGACCCTGCTCGCCTTGCCCGGCACCGGATGGTCAACCCGGCTGCGCACCTCCTCATTGGAGATCGTGCGCACGGCGCTGGAGGCTTATGGCTGGACCGAGGCCCGGATCCGCCCCCCGGTTCCCTCGGCCGAAAAGATCTCCCGGATGGACGAGGCCATGAGCTGGATTCCGCTGATCCCGCTCGACCGCTACGTTCTGCGTCGCGTGGTGGGCGCCCGCAGCCTGGTCCACCCGATCACCGACCGCCATCTGTTTCCCTGGCGCCGCCTGGGCAAGGCGCTTGGCGCCGATCACAAGGCGATCCAACGATGGCACGCGCAGGGTATCGGGATGATCGTCGCGGCGCTGAAGGCGGCGCCGTAGGGCTTTCAATTCGCCAGGCCCCGGCACTCGCGGGGATCCCCGGGCCTTCGCCCGGGGATGCGGGAGGGGAAGAAGGGGGCCGGGCCGCCGCTACGACGACGGGTGCTTGTGGATCGGATCGACCCAGTAAACCGCCTCCGGCTTCTCGACGGGGTCGATATCCAGGTTCACCACCACCGCTTCATTGTCGCTGCGCACCAGCACGCATTCCAGCGTCTCGTCTGTGCTGGCGTTGATTTCTTGATGCGGCACATATGGCGGCACGAAAATGAAATCACCGGCTTCGGCTTCGGCGACAAATTCCAGATGCTCGCCCCAGCGCATCCGCGCCTTGCCGCGAATCACATAAATCACGCTCTCCAACGCGCCGTGATGATGTGCCCCGGTCTTAGCGTTGGGATAGATGTTCACCGTGCCGGCCCAGATCTTTTGCGCTCCGACCCGGGCGAGATTGATCGCCGCCGCACGGTTCATGCCGGGAGTCTGTGCCGTGTTGGTGTCGAGCTGATCGCCCTTGATCACCCGCACGCCATTCAGCTTCCAGTCGATCGCTCCCGCGGCCGGCGGCTCATCGTGATGATGATGATGATCGTGATCGTGATCGTGGCTCATGGTCTTGCTCCGCTTGAATGGCGGGTTAGCTGCCCGCGACGAATTTTTCCAGCCAATGGATCGTGTAGTCACCTGCCTGGAACTCCGGATCGTCGACGATCCGGCGATGGAGCGGAATGGTGGTCTGGATTCCCACCACAGCGAACTCGTCCAGAGCCCGCCGCATGCGATTGATCGCAGCGGCCCGGGTCGGCGCATGGACGATCAGTTTCGCCACCAAGCTATCGTAATAGGGTGGAACGAAATAACCGGCATAGAGGGCCGAATCGACCCGGACACCCAGCCCGCCGGGCGCATGGAAGGCTGTCACCCGCCCCGGCGTCGGCATGAAGGTGTTTGGATCCTCGGCCGTAATCCGGCACTCGATCGCATGACCGCTGAAGACGATATCGCCCTGCTCATAGCCCAGCGGCGCACCGGCGGCGACGCGGATCTGTTCCCGCACCAGATCGATATCGCAGAGCATTTCCGTCACCGGATGCTCGACCTGCAGTCGCGTGTTCATTTCGATGAAGGCGAACTGCCCGTCCTGGTACAGGAACTCCAGCGTGCCGGCGTTGCGGTAGCCGAGCTTCCGCAGTGCCGCCGTCGCGGTCGCGCCCAGCGCATCGCGCTGTGCCGGACTGATGGCTGGCGAGCCGGCCTCTTCCAGCAGCTTCTGATGGCGCCGTTGCAGGCTGCAATCACGCTCCCCGAAATGCACCACGTTGCCGTGGTTGTCGGCCATGATCTGGAGTTCGATATGCCGCGGCTTGTCGAGATATTTCTCGATATAGACTGCATCGTTGCCGAACGCGGCGCGGGATTCGGTACGTGCCGTACGGAACGCCTCTTCCAGCTCCGATGCCTCCCGCGCGACCTTCATGCCGCGTCCGCCACCACCCGCGGCGGCCTTGATCAATACCGGGTAACCGATCCGCTCCGCCACCGCGCGCGCGGTGTCCAGGTCCGGCACCTCGCCGTCCGACCCCGGCACCAGCGGCACGCCGACGGCGGCCATCGCCGTCTTCGCCGCGATCTTGTCGCCCATCATGCCGATATGACTGGCCGATGGCCCGATGAAGGTCAGGCCATGCGCATCCACCATTTCCGCGAATGCTGCATTTTCCGACAGGAAACCGTAGCCCGGATGAATCGCATCTGCGCCGGTGATCGCCGCGGCCGACAGGATCGAGGGGATGTTCAGATAGCTGTCCTTGGCCGGCGGAGGGCCAATGCAGACGCTTTCGTCCGCGAGGCGAACATGCATCGCCTCGGCATCGGCAGTCGAATGCACCGCAACGGTCGCGATACCGAGTTCCCGGCAGGCCCGCTGGACCCGCAGTGCGATCTCGCCGCGATTGGCGATCAGGATTTTCTGAAACAACAGATTATTCCAGAACGATCAGGACTTCGCCGTATTCCACCGGCGCACCACTCTGCACCTGGATCGCGGCGACGGTGCCGGCCTTTGGCGCCTTGATCTGATTGAAGGTCTTCATCGCCTCGATCAGCAGTAGCGTCTGGCCGGCGGTGACCTGCTGCCCGACCGTGACGAACGCGGGTGCGCCCGGCTCCGGCGACAGATACGCGACGCCGACCATCGGGCTGACGACCGCACCCGGATGGGACGCGACATCCGGCGCGACCTGTGCCGCGACCGCGGCAGGAGCAGCCGCCCCCGGCGCGGAGACCGGTACGGTCACGGTCGCAACCGGGCCGCCACCGCGAACGACACGGATTCGGCTGTCCTTGTCGGCGATTTCGATCTCGGTCAGGCCGGTTTCAACCAGCACCGCTGCGAGCGCGCGGATGGTGTCGGGATCGATGGGAATACGAATCAACGGTTTTCCTCCAGAATATCGGCCATCGCTTGCAGGGCCATGGCATAGCCGCGGACACCGAGTCCGCAAATCACACCGACCGCCGCCAGGGAGACGTAGGATTGCTGACGAAACGCCTCTCGCCGATGGATATTGCTGATGTGAACCTCGATAATCGGCAGCTCGGTCGCCAGCAAGGCATCCAGCAGCGCGACCGAGGTCGTTGTATACCCGGCAGGATTAATCACAATCCCCGCAGCTCGGCCCCGGCATTCCTGGACCCAGGTGATCAGCTCGCCCTCGCCATTGGTCTGGCGGAAATCGATCGCCAAACCGGCCTGCTCCGCCGCCTCGGCACACAGCATCTCCACATCGTCCAGGGTCGCCTGGCCGTAGATATGCGGCTGCCGCAGACCCAACATGTTAATGTTCGGGCCATTCAGCACGGCGACCAACGGTCTCGCGTCGGAATGAGGCATAACTTACGCGCGTAGCATAGCAGGCGTCCGCGGTCCAATGCCGGGGAGCGGATAATCAGGGCGCCGCCCCGTCTTCCTTCCCCCGACATTGCCGCCGGACGGCCGGCACATCATACTGATGAGCATGCATAGCTCCGTATCTCTGACCCTGAACGGCGAAAGCCGGGTGTTTGAAGGACCAGCCGACGGCCCCATGTCCGTCTCGGGCCTTCTGATCGTGCTCGGCCTGGACACCCGCAAAGTCGCGGTCGAACGGAACGAGGAGATCGTCCCGCGCTCGCGCTACGCCGAAACCTGGCTGGCAAGCGGCGATTCGCTGGAGATCGTGCATTTTATCGGTGGAGGCTGAAGATGGATGGTTCGATCGTGGCGGACGATACCTGGACGGTGGCGGGGCGCACGTTCCGGTCTCGACTGATCGTCGGCACCGGCCGCTATAAGGACCTGGAAGAAACCGGCAAGGCGATCGAGGCCAGCGGGGCGGAGATCGTCACCGTGGCGCTGCGCCGTGTGAACCTGTCGGACCCCAACGCGCCGATGCTGCAGGATTACGTCGACCCGAAGAAATACACCTATCTGCCGAACACGGCCGGCTGCTTCACCGCCAACGAAGCCGTCCGCACCCTGCGTCTGGCGCGGGAAGCTGGCGGCTGGAACCTGGTGAAACTGGAGGTTCTGGGACCTCCGCCGCTGCTGTATCCCGACATGCAGGGGACATTCCAGGCGGCGGAAGCGCTGATCAAAGACGGCTTCGAGGTGATGGTGTATTGCGCCGATGACCCGCTCGCTGCGAAACGGCTGCAGGACATGGGCTGCGTCGCGATCATGCCTTTGGGTGCGCCCATCGGCTCGGGATTGGGAATCCAGAACCCGGCGATGATCAGCATGATGATGGAGCAGGTGACCGTGCCGTTCCTGGTCGATGCCGGAGTCGGCACGGCATCCGATGCGGCGATCGCGATGGAGTTGGGATGCGACGCGGTGCTGCTGAATTCAGCCATCGCCCACGCGAAGAACCCGGTGCTGATGGCGAAGGCGATGAAGGCCGCGATCGAGGCGGGACGGCTGGCCTATCTGGCCGGCCGCATGCCACGGCGCATGGGTGCCGATCCGTCGAGCCCATTGACGGGGTTGATTCGATAGAAGCCCCTGGTTCGTCATGGCCCGGACAAACCGGACCATGACGATCAGGAACTGACCTGTCCGGCCATAAGCAAGGGGCAACGCGCTGCCCGTTGATCTTATACCAACGGACGCAAAGACTGACACATCGGCCATTGTCCCGTCGTCGTCATGGTCGGACTTGATCCGGCCATCCATGCCGGACCAATTCATAGATGAATAGCCACTTATTGAAGTGCAACGGGTGGCCGGATCAAGTCAGGCCATGACGCGGAGGAAGGCGGACGTGACCTGGTATTATTCATTTCGCGCGCGGCCGCGCAGCCTTGCTCCTTTTGGCAACCCCGAGCGCGTACCAGTCGACCCTTCGGGCCGCCGGTATTACAGATAATATTCCGCTAGCGGTGCGAAGCCGTTGAACTTCGTGCTGCAATACGTCGATACATACGCACCGGTTGACAGCAGCTCCACCCGGTCGCCCGAGGTCAGAGCCAGCGGCAACCGGTAATTCGACTTTTCATACAGGATATCTGCGCCGTCGCAGGTCGGGCCGGCGATCGCCACGGGCCCCATAGCCGAGCCGTCGTGCGGGGTGGTGATACGATACTTGATCGCCTCGCCCTCCGTTTCGGCCAGACCGCCGAACCGGCCGATGTCCAGATACACCCAGCGAACCGGGTCGTTGCGGTCCCGTTGGCTGACCAGCACGACCTCGGCCTGCACCAAGCCAGCGTCGCCGACGATGAAGCGGCCAGGCTCGACCACCATCTCGGGGAGGGCGTTGCCGAAATGCGCGGTCATCGCGGTCATGATCGCACTGCCGAACTGATCGATCTCCGGCACCTCGTCGCGGTAGCGGGTGGGGAACCCGCCGCCCAGGTTGATCATCCGCAGATTCACGCCGGCCTCGGTCAGGTCGGTGAACAGCATCGCGACCTTGCCGATGGCGATCTCATAGGCGCGGGTCGTGGTCTGCTGGCTGCCGACGTGGAACGACAGGCCGTATGGGTCCAGACCCATATCGCCAGCCTGGAGCATAAGCTCCCGCGCGCTCTCGATCGTGGTCCCGAATTTCCGCGACAGCGGCCAGTCGGCGCCCTCGTTCTCCACCAGGATGCGGCAGTAAACCCGCGCACCCGGCGCGTTCCGTGCCAGCTTCTCCAGCTCTTCGCGCGAGTCGAAGGCGAACATGGTCACGCCGGCCTCATGCGCTCGACGGATCGCCGACACCTTCTTGATCGTGTTGCCGAAGCTGATCGTCTCGGGGCGGGCACCAGCGTCGAGGCAGGCGGTGACTTCCTCGATGCTCGCGGCATCGAAGTAGCTGGACAAGCCCACAAGCCGCTCCAGCACCTGATGCGCCGGGTTGGCCTTCACGGCGTAATAGATACGCGCCAGCGGCAACGCATCGCGAAGCGCGCGGAAGTTCGCCTCCACGCGATCGATGTCAAGAACCAAGCACGGCGTCGCCGGTTGGTGTTGCGCAAGGAATCGGGCGATTTTCGGAGTCATCGCACCGGGCCTCCCTCAGTTGGACGCTCACCTTTCGAAGGCGATGAGCGTAGTTGACGAAACGGTCGAACGAACCAGCGACCAAACGATTGCCAGAACGCTTGACGTCGTTGCGTAACCACAGAGGGCCAGAGGCACGTGCGTTGCTGCGTGGGGGCCACATAGGACCCCCCTCCCCCCCATGCAATAGGAAATTCGTGCATGGGGTCAAAAATCCGGTCACGCCGCGCTACATGACTGATCCCGTGTGGGCAATCGAGGACGACGTGGCATCAGAAGCACTGCCGAAGACCGCTGCCCGGGCCGAATCCGCCTGGCACAGAGTGCTTGGCGAAACCTTGCGCGCGAGCACGACCGACCGGGTTTCGCTCGCCGCCGCAGGCTGCGCGTTCTACGCGACCTTGGCGCTGTTCCCGGCGATCAGCATGCTGATCTCGATTGGCGGCCTGGTGCTCGACCCGGTGAAGACGGAACAGCAGCTTTCCTCGCTGTCCAGTTTGCTGCCACCGCCCGCATTCGGGTTGATCGAGGACCGGGTGCATCAGCTCGTCAGCCAAAGCGGCGGCAGCCTGAGCGTGAGCCTGGCGGTCAGCTTCCTGCTGACGTTCTGGAGCAGCGCGACCGGCAGCAAGTCGATACTGTCCGCTGTGAATGTCGCTTATGACACAGCCGAACAGCGGCCGTTCCTGCAATTCCAGATCATCGGCCTGTCAATGACCCTGATCGCGGCATTGTGTGCGATCATGGCGATCGGTGTTCTGCTTCTGTTGCCGCCGGCGATTAACTTCCTGGGTCTGTCCCAGCACGGCGGCGGGCTGATCCATGCTGCCGGCCGGGCGATGCTGATCGGGTTCTTCTTCGTCGCCATCTCCCTGCTGTACCGATTCGGCCCCTCGCGGCCGACCCCGCAGCGCCCCCGTATCAAGCCCGGGGCGGCGCTTGCCACCGTCCTGTGGCTGATCGCGTCGGAGTTGCTGTCGCTGTATGTGTCCCGCATCAGCACCTTCGGCGCGACCTACGGTTCGCTTGGCGCCGCGGTCGGCGTAATGCTTTGGTTCTATGTTTCGGCCTACGCGGTTCTGCTGGGCGCGGAACTCAATGCTCGCCTGGAGGATTTGGAGGCCGCGCCAGCGGGTTCGGTCCGCGAATAACCGAATCGCGGCATGCCGCGGTCAGGGGGGGCCACGACGCCGGCAAGCCGACGTCATCCGTGGCAGAAACGGACCCTGGCCAGTCGCTTTTCCGGCTGTTAACGCATGCGGCCGAAACAAACGGCGCGGGGCAAATCGATGGCCGATTGGGACGATGGCTACGTCACCGACGTGATTTACACCCGGCACGCCCATCGGGAGATGACTCCCGCCTGGCTGGCGATAACCTCCCTGCTCCTCGGCCACCGGCCACCCGACCTGAGCCAGCCCTTCCGCTATGCCGACCTGGGTTGCGGTCACGGGCTGACCGCGACCATCGTCGCCGCGACGTGCCCGCATGCCGAGGTCTGGGCGTTCGATTTCAATCCCGCGCATGTCGAAAGCGGGCGCCGGCTCGCTTCGAGTGCCGGTCTGACCAACCTCCATTTCCAGGAAGCATCCTTCGCCGACTTGGCAGCGTTGCCCCCAGCCGGATTGCCTGAGTTCGACTTCATCGCCTGCCACGGAGTCGTGAGTTGGATCTCCGCCGAAAACCGATCGAATCTGATGGCGATCATCGGGCGGCGGCTGCGGCCGGGCGGCCTGGCTTATCTGAGCTACAACGTAGCCACCGGATGGGCGTCCCTGGTGCCGATGCGGACGCTGATGCGGTCGCTGATGCTGTCGAGCCAGGGGCGCAGCGATCAGGTGGCGGCCGGTGTGCTCGATTATCTGGATATCCTGAAGAAGTCAGGCGCCCGGTTCTTCGGCGCCAACCCAACGGTCGAACCGCGCCTGGCCGAAATTCGAAAGCAGGATCCGCGGTATATCGCGCACGAATTCCTGAACGCGGATTGGCAGCCCCTGATGTTCGCCGAGATGGCGGCCGCGATGGAGGGTGCGAAGTGCACATATATCGGCAGTGCGACGCTGACCGACAACATCGACCCTGTGTCCGTACCGCAGACGATGATGAGCCTGGTGGCCGAAGCATCCAACCTGGTTCTGCGGGAGACGCTGCGCGACTTCGGGCTGGCACAGACGTTCCGGCGCGACGTCTATCGGCGCGGCGTACTGCCCATGGCAGCTCCGGAGCAGGGTCGGCTGCTTGATGCGGTCGAACTGGTGTGGACCGGGCGGCAAGTCGATGATCCCATCGCGCTCGCCACACCGGTTGGACAAGTGAACGGGTTGCCGGAGATCTACGGTCCGCTGATGGAGATGCTGATCGCGGGAAATCATACCATCGGCGCGATCCGGCAGGCC
>JARLIN010000344.1 GCA_031291715.1 Rhodopila sp.
ATTGTATCCGGACATCACCGAAGCCAGCGAGCCGGCCGCCAAACCGCCCGGATCGGCCATTGCCAGACGGCCATGCACGCCTCGCAGTTCGGTCTCCAGCGCATCGATCCGGTTCCGCAGCATCGTCATCTGCATCGCATCCCGCGATGCACCCTGTGCGAGCTGGGCGCTGTAGGCGGTCTTCGCCTCGATCAGGCTCTCCTGCACGCGCCCTTCCACCGTGCTGTCCGCCGTTGCCTGCATTTCCGGAAAGAGCACCGCGTGTTGATTCCGGTACGCCGCGATCGCCGCCTGAACGGATTTGAGTTTCGTTTCGCTCTCCGCGACCTCCCGCGTCGCGTAGGAGAGCAGATCGGCATGGGCGCGTTCGGACATATCATTGATCAGCTTCTCGGCCAGCGCCAGCGCCTTGCCGGCGACAAGCTGGGCGTCAGCGGGGCGGAAGGCGCGCACTTCCACCGAAACGATGCCGGTGCTCAGGTCGAAGAACGGATCAACCATCCGTCGCCAGTAGCGCTGGCGTTCCTCGACCGAGGCACCGGACCGCAGATGCGCCAGGAAGTCGTGATCGGACCCGGCATAGATCGCGTCCAGATCCACGCCGGCGGCGATCATGTCATCGATGATCTGCCGGCTTTTCAAATACTGCACGACGATCTGCGAGTCGGTGATCACCGCCAGGGGCACGCCGTTGACGCCGCCGGCCAATGACGCGGCGTTTGGCGGCCCGGCGGAGGCGTCCATCCGCAGCGGCGCCTGGTGGCGGATGTTGAAGCGGAACTCGGTGACGTACTGGTCTGCGGCATAACCATACAGGTACGCCGCGATCAGCGCCGCCGGCAGAACGATCGTCGCCAGCATCGACACCAGGCGCCAATATCGCCGCTGGCCGCGCCGGCCCAGCGACACGACATCGATCCCGATTTCCCGCTGTGCGGCCGGGTGCTGTAGGGCAACGCTGCTGCTCATGACATGTTCACCTGTCGGACCTGATTGGTCCGCATCGTTTCGACATGATGGTCGATGGCGCCTTCCAGATCGTCGAACAGGGTCAGGCGCCCGTCGCTGAGAACCGCACCGGTGTCGCAATAGGCGCGCATTGTTTCGAAATCATGGGTCACCATCACGACGTCGGCACGGTCCATCCGCTGGCGGAACGCATCGAGGCACTTGGCCCGGAAGCGTGCGTCGCCAACCGTGGTGACCTCATCGATCAGGTACACATCGAACTGGATGGCCAGACACGCGCCGAACGCCAGCTTGGCGCGCATGCCCGCGGAGTAGGTCTCGACCGGCATCCGGAAATAGGCCCCGAGCTCGGCGAAGTCCGCGACATAGGCGACGGCCTCGCGTTCATCGACACCGTAAAGGCGTGCCAGGAACAGCACATTCTCCCGTCCGCTCAGTTTCGGATGCAACGTGCCGCCGAAACCCAGGGGAAAGCTGATCATGCGTCCGCCGCGGACGATGCGGCCTTCGTCGGGGCGTTCCGTGCCGGCGAACAGGCGGATCAGTGTGGACTTGCCCGCGCCGTTGGCGCCCAGGACACCCAGGCTGCGGCCCTCGGGGATGGCAAGGCTGACGTCACGGAGCACAACGCGATGGCCGCCTTCGATGGTGCGGTAAGCCTTGTGGACATGCTCCAGGACGATCATGTGTGCACCATCATGCGCGCGCGTAACGCCCGCTCGAGCGCGAAACCCGCCCCGATCGATACCACCACCCAGGCCAGCAGATAATTCATGTCCAGCCAGTGCGGCTCGTACTGGTTGAAGAAGCCGCTGCGGAACAGATCGATCCCCTGCAACACCGGATTCCACAACAGCCAGTCCCGCACCACGTCCGGCATGCCGATCGGCGAATAGTAGATGCCGGATGTGAAATAGAGCAGACGGATCAATGCGTTGAAGAACGTCTCATAGGACGGAAACAGGCTGGAAACGACCACGTTGACCGCACCGATCCCGACGGCGAGCAGCCACAGCAGTGTCACCGCGGCGCCGGCGGTCAGCAGGTCGGCCGGCAATCCCTGATGGCCAAGCAGCGCGGCGATGGAAAAAATGATGATGCCGACGACCAGTTCTGTCGCGAACTGACGCAGCGCATGCGCCACCATCACGTCGGTGCGCTTCACGATCGGCAGTTGCAGCATCGCGTTGGCGCCTTCCGCCGCGCTCATGACATCGGTCGCGACGTGCGAGAACATCAGGAACGGTACGAGGCCGGTGATGTAGAACAGGAACATATTGTCGCCGAGCGGCGGCGGCGAATGGTTCAACGCGTAGAACATCATCCCGAGCGTGAGCAGATGGGACATCGGCTCCATGATCGCCCACAGATAGCCCAGCCGCGTATGACCGAACCGGGTGCGGATGTCGCGCAGCATGATCGCGTAAATGATACGCCAGCGCGTGACGATATCCTCGCCCAGGCTGGATGCGAGGCGCGGCGCACGGGCGGTCCTTGGACGACGCGGTTCGGCCAGCCATCGCGCGGTGTCGCCCGCCGGGCCGGCACCGGCGGCCGGCACGTTGGACAGCCGGGCGATATGGTCCAGATGGGCCCGGTATGCCGGATCGCCAGACGCCAGTTCGACCGCGCGTTCCGCCGCCGCGAACGCCTCACTGAGCCGGCCAAGCGCCTCGAGCGCGCCACTTTGGACACGCCAGAGAAGCGGATTGTCAGGCGCCTGATCCAACACGGTGACGAGCGCTTCCAGGGCCTCGTCGTATCGCGCCCGGGCACACAGCAGCGATGCCAGGGTCAGCCGATAGTCGATGTTGTTCGGATCGGCCGCGACGGCATGGCGGGCCGCCTCGGTCGCCCGCTCGGTGTTGCCAGACTGATGCAACACCGACGACAACAGGTGCCAACCTCGCGGGGTGGCGGCGGGGGAGACGGCATGGACGGACAGATGCTCCGCTGCCTCCCGCCAGCGCCGTTGTGCGGCGAGCAGGCCGCCCAGGTGCAGCCGAACCTCGGCATTGGCCGGATCGAGACGCACCGCCTCCTGCCCGCAGCGGATCGCCTCCCCGCGTTCGCCAACCGCATCGAGCACCCCGCTGAGCATGCGCATCGCGCGGAAGCTGGCGGGATCGGCCTGAACCGCGTTCTGTGCGAAGGCCACGGCACGGGCGGCGTCGCCGGCACGCAGCAGCATCTCCACGGCGCGCAGCAGCAGCCCGACATCGCGCGGCTCGCTTTCCGCCGCCGCCACGGCTTCCCGCGCCAGCGCCTGATGATCGGGCGTGTCGCTCAATAGCTTGCCCCCATGTTGCGCGGGATCGCCCCAATGCTGCTCAGGCCGGTAACGATCTGGAAAACCTTCGCCGCTTCCGCGATCGGCGCGTCGCTGACATAGATCAGGTCGTCGGGCAGCACCGGAAACTGCTGGGAGACGAAGAAACCGCCCGGATCGCGCAGGTTGAGCCTATAGATCACGCGGGTCGCATCCTGGCCTTGTGCGGCATGGCCAAGCTGCCGGGTCAGGTCCGCGGTCTGGCGCCGATAGATGAACACCGCGGCGGGATCGGCGCGGTTGTCGGAAAGCCCTTCGATCCGCGCCAGCGTGTGAGCCAGGCTGATATCGTCGGCGTCGTAAGCCTGCTCGCCCGGACGGTTGACCGCGCCAAAGGCATAGAAAAAGCTCAGGCGCGGCTGCACCAGGATGCGGTCGCCGGGTGCGAGATCCATCTCCAGGGCGCGGGTATCGACCAGGTGCGACAAGGTGCGCGTGACGGTGCTGGCGCCGCGTGTAATGCGGACAAGTGTCTGGCGATCCGCCGTGTGCGGGCCGCCGGCCATGGCGAGGATATCGAGCAGCCCGCTGGACCCTGGCACGACGGGATAGCGGCCCGGCTTGACCACGTCGCCCTGCACGATCACCGCGTTCGTCAGGTCCTCGGTCACCAGCACGACGACCTGGGCCCCAGGGGATTCATGGGCCAGCCGAACGCCGATCTCCCGCTCGATCTGGGCGGGTGTGCGGCCGGCCGCATGCAGGCGGCCGACATAGGGCACGCCGATCGTGCCATCGATCCCGACCCGGGTTGTCGTTTCGATGCCAGATTTGTCGGTGGTCAGCGAGGTACCGTTCGGATTGGGTTCCCAGATGGCGATCCGCAGCAGGTCCCCCGCACCAACGAGACCCGGAGGACGGCCTTGCGGCAGGATCACGGGTCCCTCGGCGCGCTGCGTGGCGACGAAGGTGCTGATCGTTCGCGCGACGTCGGGGTCGAGGTCAACCAGCGCATAAGGCGCGGCGGCCGGCGTGGCGCCTCGCTCGATGTCGCCGGTGCGCGGGCCGCTGCCAGGCACCGTTGAGCACGCGGCCAGCAGGCCGATCGCCGAACCCGCCAGCAGGTTGCGCCAGGAATACGTCCGCACGGACGTTGGCAATCGCGAACGGGTCATGCCACGGTCTCTTTCGTGACCCGTTCCGGCTGGGGCGCTTTTGATTCAGGCGGTTTGACTCGCCGTGGGGTCCACCGGCGCACACGCGGCTGGTTCGCCGCCAGATAGAGCGCGGCGTTCGTTTCTGTATTGTATGACAGGATTCGCTCGCCGCGCGGTGCCGGCGTGTCTGCCCGAATCAGGTCCGCCAGCTCGGCATAGTTGCCGATGTCGAAGAATTCGACCTGACCGGGATGATAGCGGGCGAACTGCAGAAAGGCCAAAGTGCGTGATGCCAGCACACGGCAGCCCATTTCCACCGCCATCGCGATCGGCCCGGAACTGGACTGGCCGACTTCCAGGTACGGCAGCACGACAACGTCACACAGGGCCATCGCCCGCATGAAGGCTTCATCGTTGTGCACGCCCAGGAAATGCACGCGGCGATGCAGATCCTCGGGATGGCGGGCGAGCAGCTCTTTCGATGCGGCGTCGAGATTGAGCGTGAGGGGCGTCCCCTTCTCGCTGACCGTATCCAGGATGGTCCGGCCGATATGGCTTTCGTCGAGCAAGGTCTGGATATACGGATCGAGCGCCTGGCCGCGTTTGATGGCCTGCGGATGGATTCCGCCGAAGATCAGCAGGTGATGATCCTCGGGCAGATAATGCAGCGCGCGCAGGGCGGTCTCGAACCCCTTGTACGGCGACAGGAAGCCGAACGAACCGATCAGTTTCGCGTCCGCCGGCAGCGTCCGCAGGATGGGAAAGTGGTCGCGCATCGCGGCGTCGCGTATCCGCCCGGCCTGATCCGACGCGACGAAGCTCAGCGGGTGATGATCGACATTCCGGAGCCGGAATACGTCGTGCAACAGCCGCGCATCCCGTTTTGTATGGACGATGACATTGACGGGCCGCACCCGCTGGCTCGCACGCAGCAGCCGGTACGTGCGGGCCGCGATGTCGCGGTTGCGGCGGTGCGAGCCGATGATCCGGAACATGCGGAAGATCCGCCCAGTGATCAGGCTGCGGCCGAGCGCCGCCCAGTCCAGCGGATCGTGGCCCAGGATCGTATGAAACGTGACCGACACCGCGGGCGCGGCGGTCACCAGCCGCTTGAAGCGCCGTACGATCTGGCCGGATGTGCGGCCCAGCGTGCCGTATTCAAGCTGGATGTTGACGCTATCGAAGTCCGCCAGCCGGGACGCGATATCCTTGATATGGCGATCGGCGAGACGCTGGACGCGCGCATGAGGGCTACGCAGCAGATATTGGTCCAGATCGAACACCGTGACCTCGGCATGCGGGCGAAGCTGCTGTTCCAGGGCGCGGGTGTAGCCGGCGATACCGCACATCTCGTCATAGGTGCTGATGATCGCCAGCCGGAGCGGACCGGGTCCCGGTGGCGTGGCTCCATCGAACAAGCGAGACCTCCTGTCTCTGGCTCTTGCCGGCGACTCATACCCGGCGATGCGTCGAGGGCGTTCTACAGGGCGATTCCTTTACGATTGGTTAATGCACGCCATGAGATGTTGGGCGAAATGATTTCCGGCGAGACGAATCAGCGGAGGCCGCATACTTTTTGTTAACCAGATTCGCCTATTTTGAGCGGGCTGTTAGCGGGTCAAAGCCTGATTCCGGCAATATTTGATAAAAGATCCGGGAAAAACCCAAATGATCGCTGCTTCTTACGAAGCCGCCCGCTTGAGGCATGACGAGGCATCCGCGCGTATCCGGTCACTGAGCCCCGTGGTGCGATTGTTTCCGCATCGACGGTTTCTCTTTCTACAAGGTGTGCCTGGCGCATTCATGCACACGTTGGGACAGGCGCTGACACAGCGTGGGCATGGCGTGATGCGGGTGAACTTCAATGGCGGGGACCGTCTGGTCTGGCCGACCCTGCCCGCCATCGACTTCACCGGCCGGATGAGCGAATGGCCGGCTTTCCTGCAACGGCTGATGTTCGCCTTCGCCCCGACCGACATGGTCCTGCATGGCGATTGCCGTCCCCTGCACAAGGTGGCGATCGAGCAGGCGAACCGCCTCGGCCTGACCGTGCATGTGTTCGAGGAAGGCTATCTGCGGCCAAACTGGGTCACGCTGGAGATCGGCGGGGTCAACGGGTTTTCGCGGCTGCCGCGCCGTGTCGCGGCCTATCACGTGGCCGCGGATCTTTTGCCCGCTCAGCCGCCCGTGACTCACGTGCCGCCTTCGATGCGCACGCGGGCGCGGGATTGCGTCGCCTATGGCATCGCCTGCGTGGCGCTCAGGCCGCGCTTTCCCCGCTACGCCACGCATCGCGGGTGGTCTCTCTCGCATGAAGCCATCGGCTGGCTTCAGCGCGCGATACGCACGCCGTTCGCGCGCAGGCGCAGTCAGGCCGCGATCCGCCGCGCCCTCGCCGCCAGGGGTGGCTTCTTCGTGCTGCCGATCCAGATGGACAACGATTCCCAGATCCTGTGCCATTCCGACCTGGGCGGCATGATGCACGCGATCCACCTCGTGGTGGCCTCCTTTGCGCGCCACGCGCCGAAGGACGCAATGCTGGCGGTCAAGGAACACCCGCTCGACAACGGCGTCATCGACTGGCGCGCGGTGACCGGGGCAGCCGCGCGAGAGGCCGGGGTCGCCGATCGGGTGGTGCTGATCGAGGACTGCGATCTGCAACGCCTGCTGGACCGCACGCTGGGCATGGTCACAGTGAACAGCACCAGCGCCACCTTCGCGCTGGCCAGCGGCGTGCCGGTCATCGTCCTGGGGCGGTCGGTTTACGACCTGCCGGGCCTGACGCACCAGGGCTCGCTGGAATCGTTCTGGCGCGACCCGTCACCGCCCGACCCGGCCTTGTTCGAGGCATTCCGGCGGGTCGTGGCGCATGCCTGCCTGTTGGACGGGGATTTCTTCACCCGCGACGGCGTGGCGCGAGCGGTCGCGGGGGCGGTGCCGCGGATCGAGGCGGCGCGCGATGCGGCCGAACGCATCGACGCCATCGTGGAAGACGCTGTCGCGGGTGCGGTGCCGGCGGCGTGAAACCGGATCGGCCATTGTGGCTCGATATCGCCCGGCTCGTGGAACGGGCCTGCGTCGGTTCGCTGACCGGGATCGATCGCGTCGAGCTGGCCTACGCCGAAACCCTGGCCGCCGTGGCGCCCGAACGGACGCGGTTCGTGATGCTGGGGCGGTGGTCCAGCCGGCTGTCGATCCTGCCCAACCGTGCGGTGCGGCGATTCCTCGACGGCGTGCGGCGGGCGTGGCGGGACGGTCGTCCCGGCGAATGCCGCGGTGCCGCCGTTCGGCTGCTGGCCTGGGCCGCCGTGGGCGCCCGCCCGCCGGAAGATCCGTCGCCGGTTTACCTGCTGGTCTCGCACCGGCACCTGCACCGCCCGGCGGCGCTGGATCGCGCCCTGCGCCACTCGGGTGCCGCGTTCGTGCCGTTGATCCACGATGTGATCCCGCTGGAATTTCCCGAATACGGCCGCCCGGGCGAGGCCGCGCGGCATCGGCGCCGCATGGCGACGGTGGCACGGCTTGCGGACGGGGTGGTGGTGAATTCCGCCGCGACCGGCGCGGCGCTGAAGCCCTATCTGCCCCCGGACCGGGCCGTGCATGTGGCGCCGCTGGGCGTTTCGGTGCCGGCGAACGACATCGCGCCGGAAACGAGCGAACGTCCTTATTTCCTGTGTGTGGGCACGATCGAGCCCAGGAAGAACCACCTGCTGCTCTTGCATCTGTGGCGACACCTGGTCGCCCGGCATGGCAACCTGGCCCCTCGCCTGATCATCGTCGGCCAACGCGGCTGGGAGAACGAGAACGTGCTCGACATGCTGCACCGCTGCACCGCGTTGCGGGGGCATGTGGTCGAGCTTGGCTCGGTCCCCGATACGCGGCTGGCGGCATTGCTGCGTGGGGCACGGGCCTTGTTGATGCCCAGCTTCGCCGAGGGGTTCGGCTTGCCGGTCGCGGAGGCGCTGGCGCATGGAACGCCCGTGCTGTGCAGCGACCTGCCGGCGCTGCGGGAAGCCGGGGGCGACGTGCCGGAATATCTGGACCCGTTGGACACGCCAGCCTGGGGGGCGGCGGTGCTTGACTACGCCGCCGAGGCTTCCGCGCGGCGGGATGCGCAGTGCGCCCGCCTGCCCGGTTGGCGATGCTCCACCTGGGACGCTCACGTCATGTCGGTTCTGGGCTTCGTCGATGCGCTGGGTGGTGCGACCGCCCTACACCTCTAAGCCAACGCGGTCGCGGTCGGCCGACGACAGGGGCTCACGCGACAGCACGTAAAGCAGGTGAGCCTGATCCGGCCGGTTTGGCAGAGGAATGGATTTTCGCGTGACCGAGAAGCCCACTGCGCGGGCTCGCTCGACAAAGGGCAAGTCTTCGAAGCCTGTCCATAGCAAGAGGTGTCCCGATGGCGCGAGGCTGTCCCGGCAGCGAGCCAAGCCGTTCGTTTCGTAAAGCGCGGCGTTGCCCATGGTCGAGAGCGCCGCGGGGCCGTTGTCAACGTCGAGCACGATCATGTCCCAGCGTCGGTCTATGCCGAGATGGGCCGCGACGTCGCTCTCGACTAGGCGCACGGCAGGTGACAGCGTCGCGGCGAGACGCGGATTTATGTGGGTGCCGAACCAGCGCAACACGGCGCTGGACCGCTCCGCCACGGTGATCCTCGCCCGGGTCGGACAGATCCGTTTGTTCAACGTCTCCAGAAGGCTCGCCAGCGTGTATCCAAGGCCGAGGCCGCCGACGAGGATCTCGGGATGCAGCGCGCTCGACAGCTCGCCCGCGAGGTGACCGAGTTGGTCCTCCGACGCGTGATACGCACCGTTCATCAGCTCCCAGCCGTCGACGCGGATCATGAACAAGCCGTTCCGCTCGTAGAGGTCGATCCGGTTGCCTTCCGACGAGGCGGAGTCGATATGGGTCCACATGCCCTTTCATACCGGTGGCACAAGGTGATGCGGCACGATCCCATGAAAGGGAGCGCCGCGCCAATGGGTGATCGTCCGCCAGCCCGATCCAGTTCGTGGTTCCGGCGCGTTCATCTGCGTTGAAGATACATACATGCCGGGAAGCGACCCACCGCGTCGGTGCCCCGGGTTTCGCCGCCCCCCTGTTGCGCCCGGTATGCGATCGTCGAATAGTGGGTGTGCGACGCCCTTCGGCGGTCAAGCGCGTTCACCCCGCTTGCCGACCAAGGCGCGCGCCGAGACGGCCCGATCACGGCCCAAGACCAACGCTCATGGAGGAAGATCGATGTCATTCTACCGAGGCATGACCTGCGAGAACGTGACCATCAATGGCCACGGAGGCACCCCGATTACCGCGTATGTGGCCAAACCATCCGGTCCCGGCCCTTTTCCGGGCGTCGTGCTGATCCACCACCTGCCGGGCTGGAGCGAGTTCTATATCGAGACAACGCGCCGGTTCGCGCATCATGGCTATCTCGCGATCTGCGCCAACCTTTATGAGCGCGAGGGCGGCAGCGACGCCAACCCTGACGACGTCGCCGCCAAGGTGCGCGCCGAGGGCGGTATCGCCGACGCCCAGATGGTTGGCGACACCGAAGCCGCGGTTAAGTGGATGCGCGCGCAGCCGACCCACAACGGCAAGGTCGGCCTGTTCGGCTCCTGCTCGGGTGGCCGGCACGCCTTCATCTATGCCTGCCAGAAGCATGACGTCGATGCGTGCGTCGAGCTGTGGGGCGGCCGCGTGGTGATGGGCAAGGAGGAGCTGAATGCCAAGACGCCCGTCGCGCCGATCGACATGACGAAGGACCTGGGCTGCCCGCTGCTGGGCCTGTTTGGCAACGACGACCGCGCACCGAGCCCCGAGCAGGTGAACCAGCACGAGGCGGAGCTGAAGAAGCTGGGTAAGACGTATGAATTCCACCGTTACGATGGGGCCGGCCACGGGTTCTTCTACTGGCACCGGCCGCTGTATCGGGTGGAGCAGGCGATGGACGGCTGGGGCAAGGTGTTCGCCTTCTTCGGCAAATATCTCTCGAAGTAGGAGGCCAGGAGATGTGCACGTCGATCATCGAGATCGCACGGGCGGAGGGCATGGCGAAACGCGGGGACTCATGGTTCCCGCTATCGCAGGCAGTGGTCGCCTACGACCACGCGCGCCATGCACCGCTGGGCGATGTCATCACGCTGGATTTCCTCAATGGGGGTCTTGGGCCGGAGGCGCGGGCTGGGATTGAGCTGACGCTGGAGACGGCGAAGGAACTGCGTGCCGCGCTGGATCGGGCGATCGCGGCGGCCGAGTTCGAGGAGGCGGAGGTGCGGGGTAAGGGGGCGGTGACCCGGCTGGTTCGGGCGGCTTGATGCGCGCCGCCGTGAGCCAGCCGGGTCGTTGCCGGCTGGGGCGGTTTAGGCCGTGGCTGCGTTAGCCTGGTTCTCCGTGGCGCGGAAACGGGCATATTCGCGCACACGAACGGAATACTTGTGCCAGGCGGAGGTGCCCTCGTATCGCGCGAATGCGGGGACCTTTTGCCGGACGTTCCGGCGGAGGGCGTTCGGCGATGCCTCGACGGCCGCCCGGGCGCTGCTGAGCCACTCGGCCGAAAGCGAGACAGTGGCCGTCAGATGCGGCGGGGCCGGGATTCTTCCGGCGCGGATCGCGCGGCGGAGAACCCGGATAGTGACGCCGAGGCTGCGTGCTGCTTCGGGAAGGCCGAGTGTGATGGTGTCAGTCATTGAGTCGTGATCCTGGTTAAAGCGGCGCTGTATGACCATCCCTCGGGGTTGGTTGCAAGGGTTCGCGGCGGGCTGACGGCGCGTGTTTTGTGTCCGCGTGTTCGGCGGCCGGGCCCTTGCGGATTGCCCGGTCAGGCGCGAGAAGGCCTATTATTCCTATCGATAGAGGCGGATATGGCCGACGGCGACGATGCGTATGTGTACGACGAAGCGACCGGAGAATGGCGTCCGGCGGGGGACGTCGCCGCGCCCGCCACGATCGATCGGGGCGAGGTCCGCGATTCGGCGGGGAATGTCCTTGCTGATGGGGACTCTGTCACGCTCATCAAGGATTTGAAGGTGAAGGGGGCAAACCAGACCCTGAAGCAGGGCACGATCATCCGGTCGATCCGGCTTACGGACAACGACGAGGAGATCGACTGCCGTTACGACGCGATCAAGGGGCTGGTGTTGCGGACGGAGTTTGTGCGGAAGCGCTGAGACACGCTGCGTCAGGGCGAAGGCGGGCGGAACCCATACCTGACACCGCAGATCGCGAGGAAATTGGCGGCCGCCAGGTGGGCGTCTTTGGCTTCCTCGGGGGACGGCACGATCGTTTCGTCGTAGTCGGCCGCGGTTCGCTCGTCCTTCACTTCGTTGAACGCTTTCCCGGCGGCCCTCAGGGCGTCGTCCAGGTCCCGGACCAGCAGCCCGAACTGCTGAATGACCCCGTCGTGCCGCTTTGGCGCGCTGCCGACCGCGTGAAACAAGACCGCTCGGGCGCCATGAAACATGGCGTAGTAGCTCGAGTGGATGACGGCCATGGGCGAGGCGTCCGCATCCTGCGCCGAGGCCCTATTGAAGGTGCGCTTCGGCCTTCTGCCAGGATACCGCAGCCCGGCCGGGGTCGGAACTCACGTGATTTCCACGCCGTCGCGGACGATGTCCTCGGCCAACTCGGTTGGCCGTCGGCCGTGCGGTTCAAGATAATCGGAGGGTAAGGGGATCGGCCGGATGAAAAAACCGCTCAGGATGTGGTCATAGGCCAGGTCCGAGAGAATGCGCCGGATATGCCGGCGATCCGAGAGATCGCGGACGATCACGGCGACGTCGTAGTCACTGTCGGTGCGCGCCTGACCGCGGGCGCGGGAACCGAACAGGATCATTTTCTCCACATCAGGCAGCGCGCGCTGGACGTCACGTTTGTAGGCCGCGAGGCGAGATGTCGCTTCGTGGGGAAGGATTTCGGATACTGCCCTCATCGCCGTGCCGGTTTGTGTCTCTAGGCCATGGCCTGGATACTAACTTCTGTGGACGTGTTTGTCGCGCGTTTCGCGACGAACGCGGCATTGACGCCAGGGCAGCCGCCTTCGATCTATCAACATTGTTGAGGTAGGGACGCAGATGCAGGTTCTGATCAAAAAAAATGGGGTCACAGCGCCTCGGTTCGCATCCCCGCCGCCGTGATGGAAGCTGCCAAGCTATCGCTCGACCAACAAGTCGACATCCGCGAGGAAGCCGGCCGCGTGGTCATGCAGTCGATCCCGGAACCGGCATTCAGCCTGACGGACCTGCTCGCGGCGGTCACGGAGAGAATATCCACGACGAGATCAACTTCGGCCCACCGGCCGGCCAGGAGCTTCTTTAGGGGGTGCCGGGCGGGGCACGTGTGCGTGCCCCCCGAACCAGATCGCGCGACACATTGGATGAGGCGCTAACCACCTGCCCTGTTAGCCGACGACAGACATGATCCGCTCTCGGAAGATCGTGGAAAAGGTTTCCGAACGAATCGTGTCACGAATTCGTTCCTGTTGCGTGACGCCCATCTCTTTCAGGCGATCTTCGATAACCTTCACGACCGTTGTCACAGAGTCCGTTAGCTTATCCTCATTTTTGCAGACTATCAGCAAGGCCTCGGCAACGGCCGCCATCTTTACCTTTCTCATGGTGAAAACGTCTTTTGCTTCGGTCATCTGGAGCCCGATCCCGGCCAATATGAAGTACCTAAATATTTTATAGCTGTTGTCGATCCGCTGATTGCGCCACAGGAACTCTAATCTATAATAAAGGTACGCAACCGCATGGTATAAACGTACATCATGATCATCAAGGAAGATCTTATCTTCATATTCGGAAATAATGCCGCGATAGTCTCTGCCGGCACGCTGTGGCTGGAAAAGTAAACACGCAGCCACCGCCTTCATCAACACTGACGGCTGCATAACGCGCGTGCGCTCAATCTCCTGTCCTCGATATTGATTCTCACGTCGTTCAAAGTAAATAATCTCTTCTGCATCGAGGTTACGACAATATTCTTCAAAGCTTTTCATGAACGGCCGGAGGGCCCAGAACTGCTCGTCTCGAACCGGGTTCTGTCTGTTCGTGCCGACTATAATAGAGGATACAAAATCGTCATCTTTCGACCCGATTAGTCGAAATGGGACATGTATGGCTTCAACCAGCGCGGCATCGTCGTCCTCCTCGCACCCATCTTCGCCACATACGAGATCGAATATGATATTGCTGGTCTGACAGCCGTTTACAATCTGGAAGTCTTCCAGTCTGAAACGGTCTCCGGTTCGGTCTATGTTTTTAGAGACCACGGTTATGCCATTGTTCCGGAAGACAAACTCAGCCCCACCTCCGCAACGCACGCTATCTTTTATTGCCAAATTGATTTTGGATTCGGCATCATAATCCCGAATATTATCAAAGAACACCGATCTATTGATGCTAACAATCCTATCGCGGTCATCCTTCACGACAAAAAGCTTCAATAGATTTTTTGCGTCGATATAACCGATATATGCCTCCTCAACATGGTCATTGGTCGGCATAACTACATTTCGTGGAAAGTCGATCTCAACCTCGACAGCACGTGTAGCAGCTCTGTACCATTGCTGAAGATCCCGAGCTCCAACCATCTCTATCTTAATGGTATTGGCCTCGAAGATGTTTCGTTCCTCAAGCTCCTCGCGAAAGCTGGTACGTAACTTCTCAATCCGTGACGGC
>JARLIN010000345.1 GCA_031291715.1 Rhodopila sp.
CGAGGAGGGCGATGCCGGCAATGGTGATCCGGCTCATCGGTTGGCTCCCACGGTCGCGGATGAGGCTGGGGCAGCAGGCGGCACCGGCGCCGGTGCGGGAATGTTCAGCGGCAGGAACGGCACCAGGCCCTTGAGCTTGTCATCCACGACCAGAGGCTGAGCGTGGCTTAGCACGTCCTCCATCGTATCCAGATACATTCGGCGGAGTGTGACGTCCTTGGCTGCCTGATACGCCTTCAACACGCTGTCGAAGCGCTGGGCCTGACCGGTCGCCTGAGCGACTGAGGCGGCTTTGGCGCCTTGTCCTTCAGCCACGATCCGGGCGGCGTCGCCTCGGGCGCGGGGGACGATGTCGTTGCGGTAGGACTCAGCCTCATTCCGCATCCGCTCGGCATCGGTGTTGGCCCGCTGGACGTCGCGGAAACTTTCGATCACCGCGGCCGGTGGATCGACCTTTTGGAGCTGCACCTGGGTGATCTCCACGCCGGCCTTGTAGCGGTCCAGGATTTCCTGGGTCTGCTTGAGCACATCGGCTTCGATCTGGGCGCGCAACTGCGTCAGGGCGGGCTGGATCGGCGTGCGGCCGATCACCTCCCGCATGGAGCTTTCGGCCACCGCTCGAACGAGCGATTCCGGATTGGCGGTATTGAACAGGAAGGCCGAGGCGTCGCTGATGCGCCAGAACACGGCGACATCGATGTCGATGATGTTCTCGTCGCCGGTCAGCATCAGGCTTTCGGCCAGCACGTCGCGGCCGGAGGTGTCGCGGCCAGCTTCGATATTGCCGCCGGGCGCGGAGCGGAAGCCGATTTCCGTCCGGTTGATGCGGGTGACCGTGGGCTGCTGCACGGATTCAACCGGCCAGGGCAGATGCCAATGCAGGCCAGGGGGAGTCCAATAGGCATAGGCGCCGAAGCGCATCACCACGCCCTGCTCGTCTGGCTGAACGCGGTAGAAGCCACTGCCGACCCAGAGTGCGACGACCAACAGCAGAAGGAAGGTCAGACCGCGGCCGTTGGCGAAGGCGCTGGCGGGGCCGCCTGGCTTGCGTCCGCCTGGGCCACCGCCCAGCAGGCCGCGGATATACCCCTGGATCTGGGCGATCAGCCGGTCCAGATCCGGGCCGGCACCGCCGCCAAACGGACCATTGCCGAATGGTCCGCCGCCACCGAAGGGGCCGCCAGGACGCGGGCCGCCGCCTGAAGGGCCGTCACCGTTCGGGCGGCGCGGTCCTCGATCCGGCTCCGGACGCTCCCCACCGCCAGTCGCACCCTTGTTGCCCCAGGGACCTTGAGTGGGCTTCTTATCGTCGCCTCCGCCCGAAGAGCCCGATTGGTTGCCCCATGGACCGGGACCGCCGCTATTCCAAGGCATATAAGCGTGGCTCCTGTCGAATCGCCCGGTGCGCGAGCCGTTGGCGGAAACAGTATGATGCGCCATATCGGTCTGGACACGCGCACGCAGCGTGGTGCTTATCCGCCGGCCGTGTCAGGTTTGCAAGTAAGGGTTCACATAGCCATGGTCGATGCTTCCCCGGATGCCCTGCGCGCTGCGTTGCGCGCGATCAAGGACCCAGCCTCCGGGCGGGATCTCGTCACCGCCGGCCTTGTGGAAGGGGTCGAGGTGCGGGGCGGTCTGGTGCAGGTGACGCTGCTGACCGACCGCGCCCACGCGGCGGCGATGGAACCCGTGCGGCGGGAGGCCGAGGCGGTGCTGATGCGACAGCCCGGCGTGACCAATGCGACCGCGATCCTGACCGCGCACAAAGCCCCGGCAGCGAAACCGGCTCCAGCACCAGCACCAGCGGCAGGCCACGGCCACGGTGCGCCCGCTGGGAAGGCCGCGTTGCTGCTGCCCGACGTGAAGGCGATCGTCGCCGTGGCATCCGGCAAGGGCGGTGTTGGTAAATCGACGGTGGCCGTGAACCTGGCGGTCTCGTTGGCGCGGCAGGGGCACAAAGTCGGGCTGCTGGACGCGGATATCTATGGGCCGAGCCTGCCGCGAATGATCGGGTTGAGCCGCAAGCCCGAGGTCCGCAATGAGAAGATGATCCCGCTTCAGGCGTGGGGCCTCTCCTGCATGTCGATCGGATTCCTCGTGGACGAGGAAACCCCGATGATCTGGCGCGGCCCCATGGTGATGGGCGCGCTGGAGCAAATGATGGGGCAGGTCGAGTGGGGTGCGCTTGATATCCTGGTCGTGGATATGCCGCCGGGGACCGGGGATGCTCAGTTGACCATGGCGCAGCGGGTGGCACTGACCGGGGCGGTGATCGTCTCCACGCCGCAGGACATCGCGCTGATCGATGCCCGCCGTGGCGTTAGGATGTTCGAGAAGACCAAGGTCCCGGTGCTGGGGCTGGTGGAGAACATGAGCTTCTACTGCTGCCCGAACTGTGGTCATCGCGCCGATATTTTTGGCCATGGCGGCGCCAGGGCTGAGGCGGCCAAATTAGGCACGGAATTCCTGGGCGAGATCCCGCTGCTGCTGGATATCCGGGTGGCCGCGGATGCCGGCACGCCGATCGCGGCGTCGGCGCCTGACAGTGAGGCCGCAAAGGCCTACGACGCGTTGGCTCGGCGGGTGTGGGAGAAGGTGTCCGGCGCGACCGTGGTGCGGAGCAGTGGGCCGCGGATTGTTATCGACTGACCCTCGCTCCCTGATCCGGGGTGCTTCGCCCGCCGCGATCATGCGCCGGGCGCCGGCTTCGACATGGCCGTTTCGGGCGGCGGTCTCGCGGTCAGGCGGCTCTCATGGAAATCGCGGGTGAATCGACGGCGGCGACCTCCCGGTCCGGAAGGTCGCCTGAACGGCGCCGGCTACTGTCCGTTGGGCTTTCTATCATGTTGCGCCGGGGCAGGAGCGGCGGCACGAGAGGGCTCAGGCCGTGCCGCGGACGGCGCGAAGTGCGGTGTTTCCTGATGCGGCATTGCGGCTGGAGCAAAATGCTGCGGTTCTGGATGCGGCATCGGGGCTGCTGGAGCCGCATGCTGCGGTTCCGGCCGCGGTGTGGGCGCCGCTGGGGCGAAGTGCGGCGCCTCGGGACGTGCCTCGGGACGTGATGGTGTTATCACCTGGGGCAAAGGCCGCGATTCCGCATGAGGAACTGGTACTGGCGCAGCCGGCGTCCCTACGGGAGCCGGATGCGGCGATGCGGGCGCGATACCTCCTGGCCTGGCGAAACCTGTCTCTGCCGGTCGAGTGGCTGTCGGCGGGATTTGTGCGGGCCGGCCGGCCTGCTGCGCCGGAACGCCCGGCGGCTGAGATCCCGAGGGCAGCGGGCCGGGGGCATGGTTGGGCTCGATGGGGCGGAGCGGCTGGGCCGGAGGACTTCCGCCAACGGGATGAGACGCCGGGTTGCCTGGTTCGGTCCGGCCAACCGGTGTGGTCCCGGGACGGGAAAACCCGGAGATTGCCGGCCCAGGCGTGACGGAACGAACCGCCGGGCCCGGCGCGGGTCGTATTGGCGCCGTGGGTGCCAAGTTTAGCTGCCGGGCGACGGTGGGCGTGACACCGGCGGTCGCGGCCGTCGGACGAACCGGCTGCTGACCGACGATCGGGCGGGCGCCGGCGAAGTCCCGCGCGGTCACTGGACGAGCGACGGACTGCACCGGACGGGACCCGGTCATGGCAGCGGCCGGGATCGACGTCGCGGCGCCTCGGTTGATGTAGTTGTTGATCGTGATGTTGTTGTTGATGGTGGTCACGTGGCCGACGTTGACCTGCCGCAGATAGCGGTCCGAGGCGTGATACCAGGGGCGGAACGGCTCCCGCGGACCAAGCGGAACCCAGCCGATCGTCCCGGCGGCGAGGGCGGCACCCAAGGCGACCCCGGCGCCGATGCCGATGAACGTGACTAGCGCGGGGGCATAGACCGGCGGTCCGGCGACGGCGATGCCGCCTGGAGTCCAGGCCCAGCGTCCGCCAATCTCCACCCAGCGGCCGTAATGGAACGGCGCGAAGCCCCAGGGGGCGTCGTCGATCCAGGTCCAGCCCCAGGGTGCGACATAGGCCCAATGGCCCTCACGATAAGGAACCCACCCGGGGGACACTGGCGGATACCAGACCTGGCCGTAATCTGGTGCCTCGGACCAGTTTCCGTAGCCGGCCAGATCGCCGCCGCCGGGCATGGCGGCAACCTGCGCAGGAATTGCCACGGGCGGGACATGCGGCGGCTGTTCCGCGGCGAGCTTGGCGGTCAGGAACGCATCACGCAGTGCGGGGCCGACGCTGCCCTGGAAAGTATCGGTGCCTGTGATCGTGGCGGTTTGGCCGCCGGCGAGTTGAAGGGACACGCCCGGACCCTCGATCTGCGCGGCGCCGTCCAGCACGGTGACCAAGGTTGGCTGCTCGGTCGTGCCGACCACGATGTCGTAGCGTCCGGCGCCTTCCAGCCGCACCAGGCCGCGCGGGGTCTGCACCGACCACGCCTCATTCGGTGCCAGGTCGCGCAGGTGGATATAGGTCTCACCCTGTCCCGCGACGCCTTGCAGCCCGGTGGTGTCGAGCGTGGTCACGTCGAACTCGGTACCGCCGGCCAGGGCGATCCGGCTGTCGGCGACCTCGAGTTGGGCCTCGGCCGAGGGTTCGGTCCAGAACGAATTGCCGGCGCTGACGGGGTAGTTGACGCTGGCCGGGCTCCATTGCGTATCGCCCTGGTTGTGGAACGACACTGTTCCCGAAATGCGTGCGATGCGGCCGACCCGGGCAGGCGGGTCGCTCTGGTTCTGGTCTGGCTGGGCCTGATAGGGCTGCGGCAGCGGGGGCAGCGGCGGCGGTGCCGGCTGCGCGACCGCCGCGATCGGCACTAGCGCGTCCCAGAGCAGAGCGGTCAGTGCCACGCCGGCGGTCAGGCGGAAGAAGCGGGGATTTTGGCGCATCGTATCGATCCGATCGCGGTGAAGCTGGAGCGAGGATTGCCCGGGACGATGGCAAAACAAAGTCCATTTCACGGCGGCTCGGGAGCGGCTCATGGCACTGAACTGCATGACACGGGTTTGACGTCACTCCGCCGCCAAAGCGCCGCGAAGTCCGACCATATCGGGAGTCTGCCTGATGGAAGGAGCTACCCCATGGCAAACCGGTTTCGTCTGCGTCTGATGCTGCCGTTGGCCGCGTTGGCATTGGCCGCGATACTGGGAGGCTGCGTGGCGTATCCGGCTTATCCACCCTACAGCTACGGGTATGCCGCACCGTATTATGGCGGTGGTTATTACGGCGGTTACTATGGCGGCTATTATGGCGGTGGCTGGCACCGCTGAGCGTTTGGCGGGAGGTTAAAGTCCCGCCCCATCCAGTCGCAGGATCGCCCGGGCGCAGGCCTGGGCGCGCGGCACCAGACTGTCGATTCGCAGGAATTCCTCCGGGCTGTGCGCGTTGCCGCCCACCGGCCCTACGGCGCAGATCGTCGGCGCACCGACCGCCGCGGTGAACCCCGAGTCCGCACAGCCGCCGGTGAATTCGCCCTCGGTGCGAAAGCCGGATGCCGCGGCGGCATCCACGTACAGTTCGAACAGGCGCTTCGCGGACGCGCTTTGCGTCAGCGGCAGAAATTCCCCCTTCACTGTCAGCTCGGCCCGCGTGCCGGGGACGTAGCTGCGCTCGATGATCGCGCCGATGCGGGCCATGATGTCGTCCTTGTCCCCGGGATCGACGTAGCGGAGGTCGATCTGGCCCTCAGCCCAGGGGGCGACGGTGTTGACGCTCTGCCCGCCGCTGACCAGGCCGACATTCAGGGTGATGCCGCGATCCAGGTCCGTCAGCGCGTGAATTGCCTGGATCTTCCGCGCCAGTTCTTCGATCGCGCTGATCCCGGCGGCGAAGTTTCCGCCGGAATGCGCCGCCTTGCCGGTGATGCGGAATACCATGAAGACGCCGCCCTTGCGGCCGGTGACGACATTGCCAGAGACACGGCCGGGCTCGCTGTTGAAGACGACGCGGGCACGCCTGGCCTCGGCCTCGATCACCGGCCGGCCTTCGGGGGAGCCGATCTCCTCGTCGCCGGTGAACAGACCGACCAGAGGGGCCGGGGCACCCCCGAAGCGCGCGAAGGCGGCTAGGATGAAGCAGTTCATCGTCAGCCCAGCCTTCATGTCGGCGACACCCGGGCCGTAGGCGATCCCGTCCCGGATGGTGAACGGGCGGCGTTCGACCTCCCCGTCCGGGAAGACGGTGTCGCGGTGGCCCATCAGGACGATGTTGCCGCCGGCATTGCCTGAAGCCTGGCCGGGAATGGTGGCGCGGAGGCAGTCGCCGTGCCGGCTTTGCGGCAGGGTCTCCACGGTTAATCCATGGCTTTCGAGGAACCGGCGGACCACGGCGCCGACAGCGTCGATGCCCGGCTTGTTGTAACTCCCGCTGTCGATATCGACCATCTCTCGCAGCAACGCGACCATCGCGCTCTGCTGGGTGGCAAGCCAGGTGGAGATTTCAGCTTCGGACATCTCGTATTGCCTCGTTCACGGTGGCGCGGGTTCCCCGTCGCCGCGGGAAAGTCTATGAAGATCTTAAGACATACAAGAGACGTCCAAGCTCATGAGTGCTTCCACTACGCCGATCGACCGGGTCGCGGCGAAGCCGTCGGACCCCTTCCGTCACGGCCCCAACTATGCGCGCCGCTACTGGGTCTTCGCCATGCCGGCCGCGATCGTCGTGGCCGCGGTCATCGTGTTCCCCTGGATCTTCACCTTGTTCATGTCGGTGCATGACTGGAAGGTGTCGGGGGCGGTGCCGTTCGTCGGGATGGCCAACTACGCCAAGATGCTGGTGGATGACCGCTTCCAGTGGGCGATCGTCCGGACCCTTATTTTCACCGCGGCTTCGGTCATTGCGCCGGTGATCCTGGGTGTGTGGGCGGCGGTCTGTTTCGCCTCCAACTTCCGGTTGCGTGGGCTGGCGCGAACGATTTTCATTCTACCTATGATGGCGACGCCCGTCGCGATTTCCCTCGTTTGGACTATGATGTTCCATCCGCAACTCGGCGTGCTCAACTATTTGTTGAGTCTGGTGGGCCTGCCGCCGTCCGCCTGGGTGTACGATAGCGCAACGGTCATCCCGACGCTGGTGATGGTGGAGACATGGCAGTGGACACCCCTGGTGATGCTGATCGTGCTGGGCGGAATCGCCAGCCTGCCGTCCGATCCGTATGAGGCGGCGATCCTGGACGGTGCCAACACCTGGCAGATGTTCCGCCACATCACCCTGCCGCTGGCCTGGCCGTTCATCGTCGTGGCTTCCGTCATCCGCATGATCGATGCGCTGAAGGCGTTCGATACGATCTACGTCATCACCCTGGGCGGCCCGGGCACATCCAGCGAGACGCTGAACATCCTGCTGTACCAGACGGCGTTCGCCTATTACGACCTGGGCTATGGATCGGCCATGGTCGTAATCTTTTTCCTGCTGATCTTACTGATCAGTATTCTTCTTCTTCACGTCCGGCAGAAGCAGGCATTTCAATGACCCGCAGCAGATCGCGCCATCGCCTGAAGCGCCTGGCCGGGCGCGCGGGCCTGTATTTCTCCGTGCTGGTGCTGATCTCGCCGGCGATCCTGTTCTTCCTTTGGATGCTGTCTTTGTCGTTCAAGAACGAGGCGGACAATACGGCTTTCCCGCCGGTGTTCATCCCCAATCCGCCGACCTTCGACAATTTCGTTGACGTGTTCGCGAAGAACGATTTCCTGACCTACACGATCAATTCGGTGATCGTGTCGTTCAGTGCCACCGGCCTGGCGCTGCTGTTGGGGGTTCCGGCGGGCTACGGCATCGCCAAGGCGAAGGCTACCAAGGCGGCGGTTTTGATCCTGATTGCCCGGGTGACACCCGGTCTGTCCTACCTGATCCCGCTGTTCCTGCTGTTTCAATGGCTCGGGATGATCGGGACCCTGGCGCCGCTGGTGATCACGCATCTGGTGATCACGGTGCCGATCGTGGTGTGGATCATGATCGGCTACTTCGAAGGCCTGCCGGGCGAACTGGAGGAGGCTGCGCTGGTGGACGGAGCCACGATCTGGCAGGCGTTCCGCTACGTGGCGATGCCGTTGGCCCGCCCCGGAATCACGGTGGCGATGATCCTGGCGTTCATATTCAGTTGGAACAACTTCATTTTCGGCGTGGTGCTGGCGGGCCGTTCGACACGCACATTGCCGGTCGCGGTCTATAACGTGCTGACGTTCGAGCAGATAAGCTGGGGCCCGTTGGCCGCGGCCGCTTTGGTCGTCACCGCACCGGTGCTGCTGCTGACCTTGCTGATGCAAAAGGAGATTGTTGCCGGCCTGACGGCCGGAGGCGTGAAGGGGGGATAACTCCCCCCTTCAAAGCTGGACAATGATGCCGGCAAGGCCGGTTAGACTTGATCCAGTTGTGTCGATAGCAGAAAAGAATCAGGCCGCGGCCCGCTTCGACGCCTTCTTTCCGCCGCCGGAAGCTTCCGTCATGATACTCCGCAGATCCCGCAGGAAAGCAGACCCTTTCGTTGTGCGCTGGACCAACACACTCCGGCGATCCATGGGATCGACCTTGCGGCGGGCGAGGTCCAGTTCACCCAGGCGATCAAGTGCGCGCGTGATCGCGGGCTTGGAAACGTTCAGGTCCGCGGCCAGGCCACGAACCGTGTGTCCACCTTCGTTCAGGTAGCAGGTCAGGAAGACCCCCAGCTGCCGAGCAGATAGATCGGCGCCATCCCGGCGAACCAGCGCGACGATCGTATCGCGGAGGAGGCCGACCTGAGCGTCGGAAACCGGGTTGGGAGGAGATGCCACGTCATTGTCCTTTCTTAAGCGGATACTGCGAATCACAGGTCCGACCCTTTCGGGCCATAAACAAAACACGAATCGAAGTCAACCTTATTACAATTAACGAATCGTTAATGGATCACAGATGCGTGAGCAATGCAGGATTCTTCACAGAATTCTCCAAGAGCCGTTCACGGACAAATGCAAACAGTGCTCGCATGCCCATCGCTTCACCGCCCTCCGGGCGGCCTGGGCGGGATTGATCGTTCCAAGCGTAAAGATCGACGTGCATCCATGGAATGCCGGGTGTGACGAAACGTTGCAGATAGAGTCCCGCGACGATGGAACCAGCCAGAGGCTTGGATGACACATTATTTAGGTCGGCAACGGAACTTTTCAGCCAGTCATCGTATCCAGACCACAACGGCAGGCGCCAGAGCGGATCGTGCACCACGTTACCAGACCGTAAGAGTGCGTCCGCGAGGCCGTCGTCGTTACAAAAGAGCGCGGGCAGGTCCGGACCCAGGGCAACGCGCGCCGCACCGGTCAGCGTCGCGCAATCGACCAGCAGGGATGGGTGCTCGTCCGATGCGTCATCGAGCAGATCGCACAGCACGAGCCTGCCTTCGGCATCGGTGTTACCGATCTCAACCGTCAGTCCGGAACGGGTCCGTAGTATGTCGGATGGCCGCATCGCTGTACCGGACACGGAATTTTCGACGCAGCCTACGCGCACGGCCAGGCGGAGCGGCAGGTCGGACTGCATGATGATACGTGCCAGGCCCAGAACGGTGGCGGCGCCGCCCATGTCCTTCTTCATCCGCAGCATGCCCGCCGAGGGCTTCAGGTCGTAGCCGCCCGTATCGAAACAGACGCCTTTGCCGCACAGCGACAGCAGCGGTGAGTCGTCCGTGGCCGCGCTGCCGCGCCAGTGAAATGTAACAACCCGGGGTGGACGCACCGAACCGCGCCCAACGGCCGCGATGGTCGGATAGGCTTCCTCCAGCGCCGAATCCGCGAACACTTCAGCCACGGCGCCATAGCGATCCGCCAGCGCTATGGTGAAATCCGCCAGTTCCACCGGCCCCAGGACATTGGCCGGGGTGTTGATCAGGTCGCGCACCATCCAGATGGAGGAAGCCTGCGCCAGACTCGTTTCGTGGCCGGGCGGGACGAACAGCGAGGCGGGTGCGCGAGCGCTGCTGCGAAAGCGGTCGTAACGATAGGCGCCGAGACAATAACCGAGCGTTGCGGAAGCCGCGTCGAAATCGCCACGCTCGAAGCGCCAGGTGCCGGTTTCCGGCAGCTGCATGGGCAAGCCGCCAAACACGAACGGGGATGAATCGCTGCCGAGGCCCAGGACCGCGCCGATCACGCCTTCGGGGCCGGGCAAAAAGCGAAGATCGCCCGCCTTGGCACTGAACGCGGTGTCGCCCAGGAAGGCGGCCTGACTGGACGGTAGCGTTGCGAGAAAGGCGGCAAGTCCGTCCGGGCGCACCGCATGGACCGGGCGGGTGCCCTCGGGCGAATCGACAATGCAATCAATGGTCTGGTCCAGCATGGGCAATGATCCTCGTGATCGGGGTCAGATAAGGAGTCGGCCGGGTTTGTCACCCGACCGACTGTCGCCCGGCGAGAATACTTTCGCCACACCGAACCTGTGTGTGGATTATCCCAGGCTGCCGGCCAGCAGGCTCGTCACCCGCCGAGCAAACGCCGTGGAGTCGGCCGGCAGGTCGCCTTCCTGCACCTGGGCGAGGTCGAGCAACGTCTCCGACGCCTCCGCGATCAGCGTGGTATCGTCCAGCTTGACGGACAGGGCCTCGATCAGCTTGTGCCGCGGATTGACCTCGAGCACCGGCTTCGCCGGCATCATCGCCCGTCCGGCGCGCCGCATCAGCCGCTGCATCGCCAGGTCGGGCCCTTGGCCGTCCGACGCCAGCACGACCGCGCTGTCGGTGAGGCGCGCGGTCGACCGGACGTCGGCCACGCGCTCGCCCAGGGCGGCCTTCATGGCGGTGAGCAGCGGTGAGATGTCCGGCTGATCCTCGCCCTTGCCCAGATCCTCGGCGGCCTGCGTGACGCTGCGCAGCTTCTTGTCTTCGAAGCTGTCGAGCCGATCGGGCCAGAACGCGTCGATCGGGTCGGACATCAACAGCACTTCGATGCCCTTGGCCCGGAAGCCCTCAAGCTGCGGGGATGTCTTCAGCGCGTCTGCCCGGTCGCCGGACAGGTAGTAGATCGTGTCCTGGCCTTCCTGCATGCGCGACACGTAATCGGGCAGGGAGGTCCAGCCTTCCTGGGTGGAGGAACGGAAGCGCAGCAGGGGGGCGATTTCCGCGCGATGCTCGGAGTCCTCCCAGACGCCCTCCTTCAGGATGGGACCGAAATTCTCCCAGAACTTGGTGTAGTCATCGGCCTCCTTGGCGCGAATCTTCAGTTCGGACAGCACGCGGCCGATCAGGGCCTTGCGGATGCGGGCGAGCACCGGGGTGGTCTGCAGCATCTCTCGCGAGACGTTCAGCGGCAGGTCCTCGGTGTCCACCACACCGTTCACGAAACGCAGCCAGTGCGGCAGCAACTCGGCCTTGTCGGTGATGAACATGCGCCGGACATGCAGCCGGACATGGGCATCGCGGTCGTTGTCCACTACGTCGAACGGCTTCATGCCGGGAATGAAAAGAAGGCAGAAATATTCCAGCGTGCCTTCGGCCTTCCAGTGTAGGGTCGCCCAAGGCTCGTCGAAGAAGTGGCCGAGATGGCGGTAGAATTCCTTATAGGACTGCTCGGTCGTCTCGGACTTCGATTTGCGCCAGAGCGCCGTCCCCTCATTGGCCGGCTGGTCCTTGCCGTCCTGCGCCACGGTGATCGGCAGCGTGATGTGATCCGCCCATTTGCGGATCACGGCTTCCAGGCGCATCGGCTCCAGATACTCCGACGCGTCGGATTTCATGTGCAGCACGATGTCGGTGCCCGCATGCTCGCGCGTCGCGTGGGCCAGGGTGAACTGGCCGGCGCCTTCGGACGCCCAGGTGAAGGCTTCCTCGCTACCGGCCTTGCGCGACGTGACCTCCACGCGGTCGGCCACCATGAAGGCGGAATAAAAGCCGACGCCGAACTGGCCGATCAGGCTGGGGCGGTCCTCCGGCTTGGCGGACGCCAGGTTCTGCGCGAAGGCGCGGGTGCCGGACCGGGCGATGGTGCCCAGGTTGTCGATCAGCTCCTGCCGCGTCATGCCGATGCCGTCGTCCGAGATCAGCAGGGTGCTGCCCTGCTTGTCCGGCACGATGCGGATCTTCGCATCGGGCGGCGGCGCCAGGTTCGAGTCCGTCAGCGCCTCGAAACGGCGGCGGTCCACCGCGTCGGCGGCGTTGGCGACCAGCTCACGCAGGAAGATTTCACGCTCGGAATAGAGCGAGTGCACCACCAGATCGAGCAGGCGGCCGACTTCGGCGCCAAATGAATGTTGTTCCAAAACAGTGTCGTTCATGCGTACCCTCCTTGCGCCGCGCGATATGCGGTCGTACTCACCCGATTTCAATGCGTCCGCGCATCTTCGCTGTCCGGCGGGAGGCATAACTTCCATCTCCGGCGGTCGCTGGATAGATTGCGGCCGCGTGCTGCCTTGGAGAAAACGACGGATGGATCTGCGCCGAACCGCGATGCCGCTGATGCTGGCGGCCAGTCAGGCGTGCGCGCAACCAGCGGTGACTCCAGCGGTTCCCGGACCGGCGATCACCCAACGCATCTTCACGCCGCCGCCGGTGCAATGGGACAACGCGATGCTGAGTTTCCGCCCGGCCCTGCAGCAGACCGCGAGGGATTTCGCCAACCTGACTAATGGCATCGTGTTCGGCATGTCCCCCGGCGCGGTGAACGCCCAGCTGCCGGCTCCCTATCCCGGCATGTCCTGGAACGAACTGTCACTGGCCAACGAATACCCAGGAGAAGTGCGGTATTTCGGGATACGGATCGAAAACGCGGGGGCGCTGCGGATGGGCCTCACCGCCTGCACGGGGGCTGGCAGCTACATGGTCTTCCTGTTCAGCAGCCGCGGCCTTTTCCGGATGTCGTACCGGCTGATCGCGGACAAGGGGTGCCCGGATACCGGCGAAGCGGCACGCGAGATTTTCGCGCGCTACGTGCCGATCGGCCAAACCGTGGCACTGAGCGTGCGCTATCGAACCGGCAGGACCGAGGTGGTGGATATAACCGATTCGACCGCCGGCTATCTGATCCCGACCCGCTGGCGTCAGGGTGCCAACTGATGGGCGGGTTGAGGCGGCTTTGCCGGCTGGTGCCGGTTCTGGGGCTGCTGTTATCCAGCAACGCGGTCAACGCCGGCCCGTTGCCGTTCGATCTGCAACTGAGCGTACCGCCTGTTATCGCCGACAGTCAGGCTCCCGCGGGTTGCACCGTCACCTATCTGATCGCCGACACGGCGAACAATGACCTGTATGCGGCGCGGATGCGGATCGCTTCGGCCGAAACCGATTCGCCGGTGAACAACCGTTTGCCATGCCCGGCCACCGTCCCACCGCGTGTGGCATTGCGGGCGCTGGATGTGTGCACGAACCGGGCGGGTGAGGCGAAATACTGTGTTTTCGCGGACATGAGCCGCGGGTTCGAGAGCGAACCGGACATTCGCAACACCTCGGAGAACGCGTCGCGCTGCGCATCGGACAAGTTCTCGGATATCGGTGTGGCATGCTGGATGTCTGGGAAGCTGTCGGTCTGCGATGTCGGGTGTGGGAACTCTCCGAACGAAGCGGTCGTGCAGGCCCGTGCCCGATGCGAGGACAAGCAGCAGCACAGTTGCCCGATCACGGCGACGGTACCGGTGTCCGGTCCCTGAAGCGGACAAGGGCCGCGGCGACGGCGGCGGAGTGGCTGATTTGCGCGGCCTCGTTCAGGTGGTCCGGCGTGTCGAAGAAGGCGGCGCGCGGATAGCGGCTGCGATTGGGCAGTTCCAGGAAGCCGGCACCATGGTCCCGATAGATCGCGCGGATGACGGTCACACTGTCGTCGCTGATGGGTGAATCGGCGAAGCCGGTGGGCAAGCCGCCGATGACCCGCACGCCGTGCTGGCCGGCCCAGCGGAGGAAGTCCACGACAAGGACGGTGCCATATCCGGCGGTTATCTGCGCGTCGGTCGGATGATACGGAGTGGCGCCAGCGAGCGCGGACCAGTTGGCGGATGCGAGCGCGGCGGTATGGCCGACATGGTCGCCCAAGAGGTTGTACCCGCCAATGGCGTCCGCGCGCGGGTCGTGGAAACCGTCATCGGCCAGGGCGGTTTCGATCACACTCATGACCGCCTCGCGCAGGTCGGAGGCGAACAGCGCGCTGATCTGTCGCCGCAGCGGCAGCGTCCATAGTGTTGTCCGGTCGTGACGCAGCATGATCGATGCGTCCGGCCCCAGATCGGCTGTAGCCCGGAGGCGGGTGTATTGGGCTTCTTCCAGCGGCAGATAGACGATGTCGCCAGGGTACAGAAGCGGCTTCCAGCGGGTGAACAGGTAGTCCAGGCCAACGCCGACCGCGACCCCAGCGTTGATGCAAGGGCGTCCGACAACAGGCGCGATGGTTTCGCAGCGGTGGGAATAGGGGCCGTTCGATCCGGCCAGGATGACCAGCTTGGGTGCTTGGATGGTTTGGCCGAGCGCGAGATTCGCCTCGATGCGAGCGCTGAGCACACCCAGGGTCAGCGGCCGGTCGAGCAGGCAGGCGAACGCCACGAAATAAAAGACGAGCGAGGCGCCGCAGGCGATCAGAATGCGGCGCATCAGAACTGGAAATACAGGAACGGCGCCACATGCGGGGCGAAGAACAGCGCCTGCACGGAGAGCGCGAAACTGGCGGTCAGCGTCCAGTGGCGGGCACGCTCGGTCATGCGATGGACGTTCGGCAGTGTCAGCACGATCAGCCAGCCGAGAAGCAGGCAGGCGGAGACCTCGGGGAAGCTCAAGGTCCGGGCGTCGCCGAGGGAGGGCATGACGGCGACCGGTTCGGCGAAGGTCGCGAGGACGGGCATGGCCGTGACAATCATCCGGGGCAGGGCGATGCCGTTCAGGCCGGCCATGCCGCGCAGGATCGCCAGCGTGCTGTCCAGGGAGGCGGCGCGGAACGGCACCCAGGCGAGGATGACGGCGAACAGGGTCAGGGCGTGGGCCAGGGCGTCGGGGAGTGGGCGGAAAAGACGCCGGTATTGGGTGTGGATGACCAGGAAAACGCCATGCAGGCCACCCCAGATGACGAAATTCCACGCCGCGCCGTGCCACAGGCCGGCCAGCAGCATGGTTGCCATCAGGTTTGCTGTCTGGCGCAGGGGGCCGACCCGGTTGCCGCCGAGGGGGATGTAGAGATGGTCGCGCAGGAAGCTGCCCAAGGTGATGTGCCAGCGGCGCCAGAAGGCACTGATGTCGGTGGCCTGGTAGGGGCTGTCGAAGTTCAACGGGAAGCGGATGTTCAGCATCCTCGCGAGGCCGATGGCCATGTCGGAGTAGCCGGAGAAATCGAAGTAGATTTGCAGGGCGTAGGAGAGCGTGGCGTACCAGGCCTCGAATAATGTCAGCGTGGTGCCGTGGGCCGCGGCATTGAAGCCGATGTCGGCGAAACCGCCGAACATGTCAGCCAGCACGCGTTTCTTGCCGAGGCCGAGCAGGAAGATGAGCAGGCCGTCGGCGAGATTGCCGATGCGCGGGCGGGCGAGGTCGGGATCAGTCAGTTGCGGGATGATTTCCGACGGCCGGACGATCGGGCCGGCGATGAGGTGGGGAAAGAAGGTGACGAAGGCGGCGTAGGGGAGGAGGGGCGGAAGCGCGGCGTTTGCTTCACGATGATGGGACGAGCGGAAGCAAGAGTGCTTTCGCACCGTCATGGCTGGTCGTGTCCCAGCCATCCGCCCCCAGTCCGATCGTGCGCGGATGGCGCGGACACGGTTCATTGGCGTCAGGATCCGCGCCGCACGGGGCAATGCCCTCTCCGCAAGCAATGCCCTCTCCGCAATCGTCATGGCTCGGCGCGGTCCGGGCCATCTGATCCAGCACCGTGCCTTGGCAGGTGGCCCGTACTCCGCCCGGCCATGACGCGTTGCGTGCGCTGTATCGCCGAGGAACATGATTTGCTGGAAAGTAAAGAAGCTGATCGCCAGGGGCAGGGTGATGTCCAGGGGGCGCGCGCCCGGGGCCACGACATGCAGGAGGAAGTCGGCATATTTGAACCAGCCCAGCACAGCCAGGTTCAACGCAACTCCGGCGGTCAGCCAGGTGCGTGGTGTGCGACTGTGCCGTAACTTCCACGCAATGGTGTGATTGACGAGGACCGAGCCAGTCAACAGCGGCAGATGCTCCGGGTTCCACCAGGCATAGAAGAACAGGCTGGCGGTCACCAGCCAGCACAGTGCCCATGAGGGGGCGTAAAAACGACCGATGGTGAAGAAACCCAACAAGCAGATTGGCAGGAAGCCAAGTATGAATACGGTAGTATGGAACATCATGGCGTGTAATGCCAATCGACGAAAGGAGTAATGACGCTCCGCCGTCACGGCAGAGGAAGGGCCGTGCGTCAATCGTTCCGACGGTTGGTATAACCCTCAATCTATGCCGAAAAAGCTAATGAATGGTTAACGTCGGATTGTCGGTATTATTTACAGAATTTCTATGTATGCAGATATAATGCATTGATAAATAGATAAATCCTCTCCTGGCACAATGCTTGCTGTCGATGACCCGTTCTACCGGTGCCGTCCTTCTGGCGGCCAGAGAAAGGGTTTCCCGTGATCCTCGCAGTGTCCCGCTTCATCCTGTTGCTGTCTGTGCTGGCGCTGACCCTATCCCCAGCGGCGCGAGCCGGTACGGTCACCATCGACTTCACCGCCAGGATCGGGTTCGGCAACAGCATCGACACGGAAGATGTGTTTGGCGAGGGCTTCGGGGCGAATCTCGCGGGTCAGGTGATCGTCGGGTCGGTCGTCATCGATCCCACATCCCTGGCTCAGCTGTGCGGCCCCGGCGGAGCCTGCTACGGCGATCGTGGCGCCGGTGCCATCTCGGTCAGCTTTACCCTGAACGGCATCACCGCCACAGTCGTTTCAACCGGCACGGCCGGATATTTCGGCAACCGGTCGGGCGGTTCGGTATCGATCAGCGATCCAACCGACGGCGGCTGCAACTATCTGGCGGTTGGCGGCACCAGTCCGGACGGGATGGTACAGGAGTCCATCGGGGCGTTGTTCGACAACGCGACCTTGTTCTCGGCTTACGGCGATGGGGACCCGGCGGCGGCAGTCGCCAGCCTGGGCAGCATCGGCGCTGGTGTTGGTCTGGTCAGCGGCGGCATCACCTTCATGAGTCCGATCGAGCATCTGGACGCGACCATCCTCAGCATCGATGTCCCCGAACCGGCCGGGCTGGCGCCGCTGGTCGTCGCTCTCGCCGGGTTGGGTTTGATGCGCCGTAAGATTGCCGGCTGAACAGGTGTTTCCCGGCCGGCCGTTTGCTGGTAGCTGACGCCTGCCATGACCGATGACCTGCCGCCCAACCCGGCGCTCCTGCCCGCTGGCCTGCGCGATCTCTTGCCGCCCGATGCGGAGTCGGAAGCCTCCGCTGTTGAAGCACTGATGACGGTGTTCGCCGCCCACGGCTATCAGCGCGTGAAGCCGCCGCTGCTTGAATTCGAGGACAGCCTGCTCACCGGCTCCGGTGTCGCGGTCGCGGACCAGACGTTCCGCCTGATGGACCCGGACAGCCAGCGGATGATGGGGTTGCGGGCGGATACCACGCCGCAGGTGGCGCGGATCGCGACGACCCGGCTGGCCGGTGCGCCGCGGCCGCTGCGCCTGTCCTATGCGGGGCAATGCCTGCGGGTGCGCGGCAATCAGCTCGCCCCGGATCGGCAGGTGGCGCAGGCGGGGGTGGAACTGATCGGGCATGACAGCCCGGAGGCCGATGCCGAGACCGTGCTGGTCGCGGCCGAAGCACTCGCGGCGGTCGGCCTGACCCGGGTCAGCTTCGACCTGACCTTGCCGATGCTGGTGCCGTCATTGCTGGACGACGCCGGGCTGGCAGGGGCGGATCGCGTTGCTCTGGCGCGCGCGCTGGATCGCAAGGACGCGGCGGCCGTGTCGCGACATGGCGGGACGCTGGCGCCGGTGTTGACAGAATTGCTTATGGCCGCGGGACCGGCCGACCGCGCCTTGGCGGCGCTGGCGGAGGCGCGGCTGCCGAATCTGGCGGGCGCCTTGGCGGAACGCGTGGCGGAAACCGTGGCGGCGATCAGGGCGGCGGCGCCAGCGCTGCGCCTGACTGTCGATCCGGTGGAATTCCGCGGTTTCCGCTACGAAACCGGCGTGTCGGTGACGGTCTATGCGCCCGGCCGGCATGAGGAGCTCGGCCGCGGCGGGCGTTATATCTGTGGCGACAGCGAACCCGCCACCGGCTTGACACTTTATCCTGATGCAATCCTGCGGGTTGCACCGCCACGCCAGGCACGTCCGCGGGTTTTCGTGCCATTTGGCGCCGATCGTGGCACCGTGGCGGGTCTGCGTGCCGACGGGTTCGCCACCGTCGCTGCGCTGGCGCCTGTTTCGGACGATACGGCGGAGGCGAACCGCCTTGGCTGCTCCCATATCCTGCGGGCCGGAAAGGCCGCGCTTCTTCACACCGAGGGCTGAATACAATGGCCAATGTCGCCGTGATCGGCGCCCAATGGGGCGACGAGGGCAAGGGAAAGGTCGTGGACTGGCTGGCAAGCCGGGCCGATGTGGTCGTACGGTTCCAGGGGGGCCATAACGCGGGACATACGCTGGTCGTTGGGAACGAGACCTATAAGCTGTCGCTGCTGCCCTCGGGGCTGGTGCGCGGCAAGCTTGGTGTCATTGGCAACGGCGTCGTGGTCGATCCCGATGCGCTGCTGGCCGAGATCGCCCGGGTCCGCGCGCAGGGCCTGACCGTCACGCCAGAGACGCTGCGGATCGCCGAGAATGCGGTGCTGATCCTGCCGCTGCACCCGGCGCTGGACAAGGCGCGCGAGGAAGCCCGCGGCGAGCGAAAGATCGGTACCACCGGACGCGGCATCGGTCCGGCCTACGAAGACAAGGTTGCGCGCCGGGCGATTCGGGTCGCCGATCTGGCGGAGCCGGAGACGCTGTCGGCGAAGCTGGATGAGTTGCTGCTGCATTATAATACCCTGCTGCAAGGGCTGGGTGTCGCCACGTTCAGCAAGGACACCCTACTTGATGGGCTGCTGAAGCTGGCGCCGCAGATACTCCCGTATGCCGAGCCGGTGTGGGAGCGGTTGGATGAGCTACGGCGCGGCGGCAAGCGCATCCTGTTCGAGGGTGCACAGGCGGTCATGCTGGATGTGGATCACGGAACTTACCCGTTCGTCACGTCGTCCAACACCGTCGCGGCGACGGCGGCCTCGGGCAGCGGGGTCGGGCCTGGAACGGTCGGCTTCGTGCTGGGGATCGCCAAGGCCTATACGACTCGTGTCGGCTCCGGTCCGTTCCCAACCGAGTTGCATGACGACATTGGTCAGCTTCTCGGCGACCGAGGGCATGAATTTGGGACAGTCACCGGACGCCGCCGCCGCTGCGGCTGGTTTGACGCGGCGCTGGTGCGCCAGGCGATCAAAGTCGGTGGCGTGCAGGGCCTCGCGCTGACCAAATTGGACGTGTTGGACGGGCTGTCGGAACTGAAAATCTGCACCGGTTATCGTATCGACGGCACGTTCGTCCGCCATCTGCCTGCGGCACCGGGCGCGCAGGCCGCCGCGATCCCGGAATACGAGGTCATGGAAGGCTGGTCCGGATCGTCGCGCGGCGCCCGGTCCTGGGCCGATCTGCCGGCGCAGGCAGTCAAATACGTCCGGCGGATCGAGGAACTGGTGGAAGCGCCGGTCACCCTGCTGTCCACCAGCCCCGAGCGTGACGACACCATCATGGTGAAGGATCCGTTCGAGGGGTAACCACCCCGCTGGCGTTAACCATCGGTCAACCTTTCACCCGGTAACGTGCGGCGGCCCGACCAAAACGGTTCGCCCCGCATGACTGATGCCTCGCCTCTCGCACTGTCCAATACGCTGATCGCCGGCCGCTTCACGGTCGATACCTCCCAGGTTCTGGCAGACGCGGGGGGCGGAGTACCGGCGTATCTCGCGCGAGACCGGCTGGCGGCGGACGGGAAGGGCGTTGCGCTGGTTGTCTCCCGGGATGCCTCGCCTCGCGCCAGGCCGCTCAAAGTACTGAGCGACCCGATAGACAATCTGATGGTCCCGCTTGGTCATGGTGTCGCGCCGTTACCGGCGGGGCGGGGTGAGGGCTACTTTGTGTTCTGCACGCCTCCGCCCGGCCCGCCGGTCTCGTCGTCCTTGAGCCCCTGGACGGAAAAGGCGCTGATTGACCTGGTGCTGCGGCCCGTCGCGCGGGTGCTCGATGTCCTCCACAGTTGCAAACTGACCCATCGGGCGATCCGCCCGAATAATGTGTTCCAGTCTGCGCCCGGTCAGCCGGTGACGCTGGGGGCTGC
>JARLIN010000346.1 GCA_031291715.1 Rhodopila sp.
GATGCATGGCTCGCCCGTTGGCACGCCAAGCTGAATAGTTCCGAAACCCCGATGACGCCATATCGCGTCATGTCGGAGTTCATTCGGGTGATCGACCCGGCGGAAGCGATCGTGACCCACGATTCCGGCAGCCCTCGGGATCAACTCCTCCCATTTTACCGCGCGACCCGGCCGCGAGGCTACCTGGGATGGGGAAAATCGCACCAACTCGGGACCGGGTTGGGTCTGATCATCGGTGCGAAGGTCGCAGCCCCCGACAAGTTCTGCGTTAATTTCATGGGTGATGCGGCATTCGGCATGACGGGTCTCGACCTTGAAACCGCTGTGCGCGCGGGGATCCCAAGCCTGACCATCGTCCTCAATAACAGCACGATGGCGATCGAGATTCCCCATATGAAGCTATCGCATGAAAGGCATAAAGCTCGGGATCTTGGCGGACGATATGCCGACCTCGCCAAAGATTTGGGCGCCTGGGCGGAACGGGTTACCGATCCGGCAGATGTCGCGAACGCCATCCTTCGCGCCAAACGGGCGACGGAGGACGGTCAAACTGCCCTGCTGGAGTTCATGACAAGCGCCGAGACGGCATTCTCGCACCGTAACGGCGGCGAGGTGTAAGCCCAACTACCTGCGATAGGGGAGAGGCAGCAACGTTCGGATCGGTAGCTTGATCAGAACGTTGGTGTCTTTGACGATCACCGTGGCGTCGGGGGCATGATCCAAAATCATCTCCCGGCAAGCCCCACATGGCGAAACGACGGCCAATTCGCGGTTCTCTTCGTCTGGTTTCGGATGTCTGACCGCTACGGCCGTTTGGATCGTTCCGTCCCCGTCCAAAAGCGCCCGCCCGAAGGCAACAGCCTCCGCACAGACGGCTAGGCGCCCAACTGTCGTACCGATATGGAGGCCGGTCCAAATGCGGCCATCCCGGGACCTGATCGCGGCCGCGACCGTGTGCCAGAATGGCCGGTAATGGCGCTCCAACGCCGCGTTCGCCGCGGCAATCAGAGCGTGGTCGTCGTCCGTCAGCCCGACTTCGGGCAGGAGTGAATCATTCAGCCGCTTCGGCTTCCTCGGTATCATCGGGGGCCGCAAGCATGGTGTTCGCGATGACGCCAGAATGGTCCCGAACCTTCGCCTCGATCGCGTCCGCGAGACCGCGGTGATCGCGCAGGAATTGCTTTGCGTTCTCCCGCCCTTGTCCAATCCGCTGACTGTCGTAGCTGAACCATGCGCCGGATTTTTCCACAACACCGGCCTTCACGCCAAGATCAAGCAATTCGCCGACCTTGCTGATGCCTTCCCCATACATGATGTCGAACTCGACCTGACGAAATGGCGGCGCCAGCTTGTTCTTGACCACTTTGACGCGGGTCTGATTACCCACGACCTCGTCACGCTCCTTGATCTGACCAATGCGACGAATCTCCAACCGGACAGATGCATAGAATTTCAGCGCATTGCCGCCGGTCGTCGTTTCCGGATTTCCGAACATCACGCCGATCTTCATGCGGATCTGGTTCAAGAAGATCAGCATGCACTTGCTGCGGCTGACGCTGCCCGTGATCTTGCGAAGCGCCTGGCTCATGAGCCGCGCGTGCAAGCCCATGTGACTGTCGCCCATTTCCCCTTCCAACTCCGCCCGTGGCACGAGTGCGGCGACGCTGTCCACGACCAGCACGTCGATAGCGCCAGAGCGAACCAGGGTGTCGGCGATTTCCAACGCCTGTTCGCCTGCATCCGGCTGGCTGATCAAAAGATTATCAACGTCCACCCCTAGCTTGCGAGCATAGGTGGGATCCAGGGCGTGCTCGGCGTCCACGAACGCACAAGTGCCGCCGCGACGCTGCGCCTCCGCGATCGCGTGCAACGCCAAGGTCGTCTTGCCAGAGCTCTCCGGGCCATAAATTTCGATAATACGACCGCGCGGCAGGCCACCGACGCCGAGCGCCAGATCAAGGCCGAGTGAGCCGGACGGAATCACCTCGATCTGCTCGTCGCCAGATCGCGCGCCCATACGCATGATCGAGCCTTTGCCGAAGGCCCGTTCGATTTGAGCCATCGCGGCGTCGAGCGCCTTGTTCTTTTCCATTCCGTATATTCCTCGGTTCGATATCAGCGCAGGCTTCGTCGTCGATTCTACACGCATAAGGTGTCAATATGCAACCAATGCGTGTATATCGTTGGGCCAGAGATTCCAGCCGTAATCCCCAACACTCGTGCTTGTTATGTTCCAGACCTTCTCAAATGACAAGAACTTTTTGCGAACGTTCCTGGGCCAGACCTTAACCTTCCGCACGACCACCTCCCGATCAAAGGGTAGCGTGATCAAGGTGGCATTCTAGGCGACAAGATCGCTCCGAAGGGCCGATTCGGGAAAGCCCCAAACTAAGGATCGCCGGGCGAACCTGGTCCGGATTTTCAACCCAAAACCATTAGCAAGCGATCGTCCATGCCTGCTTATCGGTCGAACCACGCCAAAGGTGGACCACCCGCCGCCGATCGAAACCGTTGTCGCGGCAGACGTTTCTTTAATTATAGCACGACGCCAAATGCAACACCAACGGATTGTCCCGTTCAGGCGAGAGGGGGCGAGTGAAATGCCGCGACGGTCGCCCGCACAGTCGTTGCCGCCAGAATGTCATGTCGAACCCCTCGCTGGGTCGAACATCCCGCCCCATACCGGCGGCGAGGAAATGCGGGAATGCGTCGCGGCTGGGATGAAGCCGCACTCCATCTTGTGCCATATACCAAGCTGGATCGAACAAGGGATTGGGGGAAAATCTTTGCGTCCGGCGGTTGGCGAGATAATGCGCCAAGGCTGAGGTACCGCGTGGCAAGTCATATCTCGAATAATACCAGTCTGGGCTGAAATAAACCACTGGCCGACGGTATGATCGCTCTCCTTTCAGGATATAATGAACCAGCGGATTCACCTCGAGCGCCCGCACCTGGGGATTTGTATCTAGATACCATCGGACACTGAAGTAGAAATTGGGGTTCCGCCCCTCCCACCAGCCGAACCGGCAGAAGTGCTCTAGCGGGGGCATACCTGCTTCCAGCACATCGTTGCTGTGCAGCGCATAGAAATTTTCGTCGAACACCCCGGTCGCACTCAAGATCGCCGCGTCTGCCGACGCTGAACTCTCCGGAGCCGCTCGGTCACGCAGAAACGCAGCGAACGGATCCGATCCCGCCGCTGCCTCATCCGACCGTTCCAGGCCCCAGACCGACCAAAGCCGCCCGCAGGGGGCAACCCAGGGGGTGTGACGATGCGCGAGGAAATGCGCCAGCGCCGAAACGTCATCTGCCAGCCCATGAACCGCGCGATACCATGCCGGATCGAAATCCGGACCGGGCGGCAAATCCTCGCGTTCGCCCTCTGTGACGTAATGCCAGAACACATCGGCGAGCGCGTTGATACCGAACCGCGCCTGATACCAGAACGGCGCCATGTATGCGTTCGGAGCCCGTCCTTCGCTCATCCCATTGGCACAATAATGAGTCAGCGGCTCAACACCCGTCTCCGCGACATCCGGGTATGCCGCCAGATACCAGGCTGCATCGAACAGCCCACTGTCCTCCACGAACCGCACCAGAGCCTGCCGTTTGACGCGTTCCTGATATTCGTCGCTTTCCACGAATGCCCGCCGGATATCCTTGAGGGTCACGCCACCCAGCAATGCTGCCACCCAGTCCAATAGTTCGCGCTCACCCGGCGACCGGTCGAGGAGCGAGTCGTACAAGTCCCGAATCACGTCGTGAGCCAAAGCGCGCACCCGGTCGTCAGCGCGCGCACCCGTTTCTCCGCGGTCTGTCATGGCAGTCACTTTATATCGTCTCTCAACGAATTTCCGCACAGCACGGCGAGTAGGTCGGCCGCACGGCTGGCAGGGGCAAGCCACGGCTTCCGTAATAGCGGAGTTCCAGGCCGGAGGGATTGAAGCATCTTGGTAGCACCACTTTCGGTCGCGAGCCAAATCCGCCTTTCGCTCAGGATGGTTCGAAAAGCACGTTACCCACGCCGGCGGAGCCGCCAGACGTAAGCGATGATCTCCGCCACCGCCTTATAATGTTCGGCGGGAATCTCGGTATCGATGTCCAGGCGATAAAGCGCCCGCGCGAGCGGCGGGTTCGCAACCAACGGCACGTTATTGGCTTGTGCGATCTCACGGATCCGGGCGGCAAGGAAGTCAGAGCCCTTGGCCACGATGCGCGGCGCGGGATTGCTTACCCGGTCATAGGCCAGAGCGACCGCGTAATGCGTCGGATTGGTGATCACCACGGTCGCCGTAGGCACTTTGGCCATCATGCGCTTGCGAGCCCTCATCAGGCGAATGCGGCGCAGCCTTGCTTTGACGTGCGGATTCCCTTCCGTGTCCTTCAATTCGTCACGAATGTCCTGCCGGCTCATGCGTAGGTCCCGTGCATGGCGAAAGCGCACCCACATCAGGTCGGCCCCCGCCACGACCCCTTGGATACACACACTCGCGATAAACGTGTGGAACACCGGCCTAGCAACCGCGGAGAGCAGCCGATGTGGATCCTCCCACGGCAGACGTATCAGTCGAGGCAAATCGCCCCTGATCGCTATCCATATGGCACCACTGAGAAGCCCCAGTTTGCCAAGAGATTTCACGATCTCCACGATGCCGCTGAAGCCGAACACACGCTTCAATCCGGCCAACGGACTGATGCGCGAAAACTTCGGCTGAAGGCTGCCTGGGTGCAGCAGGAATTTGGTCTGTAGCAATACCGCTGCAGCGCCGGCGAACATCGCAGCGGCAAAGACGGACGAAATCGCCCCCAGAGCCGCTGAAGATGCCAAACGAAGCTGGGTCGCGCCCAGCGTGGATGCCTCGCCCGCACGGGCCAGAAATACGACCAGATTGGGCAGCATATGCCGCATCATGGCTTGCGATTGATAGCCTATAACCAGCACTACGGCGGCCAGGCTGGCGAATGTCGCTACCTCCCGCGAGATTGGAACCTGTCCGGCCTCGCGCGCCTGGTCGACGTGTCTCTGGGTCGCTGATTCAGTCCGGTCTTCGCTCGATTGTTCGCCCTCCGCCACGGCTCAACCGCCGCCCGGAAGCGCGATAAGAAAAGCCTGGGCACTAGCGCGCCACGCAAGGATGATCGCGCTTCCGGTGACCATTAGCAAAGCAAGGCCCGCCAGGATCTGTCCCGGCATCGATACGAAATAGATCTGCATGCGTGATACGATCCGCGCGATCTGCCCCATGGCGAGATGCCAGACGATTCCGATCACCACGAACGGCGAGGCAAGCTGCAACGCCAGACTAAACCCTGTGCCAA
>JARLIN010000347.1 GCA_031291715.1 Rhodopila sp.
AGGTCTTTCCTACCCGACCGGTGGGGCTGACCGTGGAGGTATCCATTCCGCCTTTACATATAGGACTGATCGTCGACTCCTGGCCGCCGACCGTTTGGCAGAGTCGGCTGTATCACAAGCTGGCACGACTCGGCACAGTGAGCCTGCTCACTCACCAGGAACGGCCCGCTGGGCCTTGGCTCTGGAGCCAACTTGCCGGAAGAGTCCCCGCTTTGACGCGCAGTGATGATTGCTTGAAGGTCGAGCACGTGTCCGGCATGGAAGCGGCCCTGGGTTGGTGCCAACGGGCGGAGATGGACCTGGTCATCGATGGCACGGCCTCTCGCCCGTTGGGGATGGAACCGCCCTCGTTTCGCCTCGGTCTGTGGTCGTTGCGCCAAAATGATGGCCGCGCGGTGGGCGCCAATTACGCCTATCTCGACGAGATCGCCCGCCCTGAGCCGCAACCCTCGATCAATCTGGTGCGCGATGATACCAGCGTGCTCATCTCCGCCTATCCGCAGGTGAAGCGGGGCCATTATCTTACTGCCCTCGACCGCCTGCTCGACATAGCCGCCTCACTGCCTGTCCAGGCTCTAAGCACCCGCGGCCCCGGTCAGCCATGGCTGCCCCAGCCGACCCGACCGGCCAATCCTGTGAAAGCGCTTGTCCGCGCCGCGCGACTGATGTTGTGGGATCGCTGGCGCAATCTGACATCTAGTGAGGCTTGGGTCATCGGTTTGATCGACAAACCGATCGAAGCTGTCCACGCCGCGGACCTGAATAGTGAGGTGCATTGGATCGGACCGTGGGACAATCGGCGCTATTGGGCGGACCCGTTCGGCATCGCCGGGGATGCTACACGAATTCTTTGCGAGGAGGTTCATCATGATCATCCCACCGGCATTCTCAAGGAACTGACCCTCGGGACTTCCCTGCAGGTGGTGGCCGAGCGCCAATTGGAGGTGGGATTGGCCGGTCATCTCTCCTATCCTTTCATATTCGTGAGCGACGGCGAATCCTATTGTGTCCCAGAATCAATAGCTGCCGGCCGGGTTGTCATCCACCGAGCCGGCGCTGCCGGTACGGAATGGCGGCCCTATTGCCTGGCCTTGGATGGGGTGCGAGCGGCCGATCCGACCCTGTTCGTCCATGGGGGTCTCTTTTGGATGGCCTATTCCGATTATGGCATGGGTTCGGAAGACACGTTGTGTCTCGCCTGGGCCAACAGCATCGCTGGACCATGGCGACAACACCGTCTGAACCCGGTCAAGATCGACGTTCGTTCGGCGAGGCCGGCAGGGACGCCATTTGTTCGGAACGGTATGCTGTTGCGTCCGGCACAGGATTGCTCGCGCACCTATGGTGGGGCTATCGCCATCAATCGTATCGATGTTTGCACGCCTGATGCATTCACCGAGGAAACTGTCGAAGTACTGCGCCCCCAACCCGCGAGTCCCGCGTCACACGGCCTCCACACCTTGTCCGCATGGGGGAACCGCACCCTGATCGACGGTAAGCGGGAGTGGATCAATCCCTGGGTCGTCCGGCATAAGATCCGTAGGAAACTGGGTCTTGTCGCCGCCTAAATCCGTGAGCGGCCGCGATTGCCGAGATGAAGGGGGGAGGGAGGCAGATCGGCTCTGGCTGTTCATGGCGACGATTGGCCTGAGTGGTGGACGAAACGGTCCACGGCACTCGGTCTGTACCCGCGAACAGGGCGCTTGTGCTGGCCTCGTGGAAGCAAAAACAGGAAGACAAAGCTGACAGCCAGTGACACCACGAGGGAGGGAAAGTATCGGCTTTCACCCCAGTAGAAAACTCTGGGTATCTCCAATACGCCAACATACCAAGTGGGGAAGAGGATAAGGCCTAAGCAATCTCCTTCTACAAACCGACGGAACAGGCGTCCTGACATATAGCCGAGAGCAATCCAGACCAAAACGCCTACAGCCGGGCCGAAGTCTATCAGCGGCGCGAACACACCAGATGTGTTGTTGAATTCGATGTTGAGCCCGTACAGCGCATCAGGAAGGTCCAACTTCGCGCCACTTATCGCCGTCAAACCGTCAGCGAGGCCCGGAATGGGCAGGTGCCAAAGCCAACCAGCGCTCATTTTGGGAAAGAAGTAGGGCTGAACGTCACTATGCAGGCCATATAGGAAGGCGCCATTGTTGATCGCTGTCGTATAATATCCGAACATCCGGTTCAGCGCGAAGTCGAACAGACTATCGGACCTGGTGGAATAGAAGGCAACCCATGACCGCAGGTATTCTGTCCCCATGAAAAGCAAGAACAAGCCCACGACGCCAACGACAGGGGCCAGCGCCCAGACGGCCGACCGTCGTCGCTGCGCGATCACCAGCATGCCCAGGGGAACCGCGAGTTCGATAAGGGCAAGCCGCTCGGTGTGAATGATGACCTTGAGCGCCGTTATGGCGAGGATGAACGCCAGGAGCAACTTGTCGGTTATGGTTCGACGACAGCCCGTAAATCGTGGCTTCGCAATGATCAGCACGACAACCAGATTGAACAGATTTTCCTGAGATGTGATACCGGGAAGCTGATCGGCGTAGAGACGCACGGTATCCGAGGCGGCTGGCTCACCCTTTAGGATACTCAGGACAAGGGCCGGATGCGAGAGGATGGGCGCCATGAAAATGATTGTGGCCACGGTCGCGACCAAGGCCAAGCTGAACAGCAGCACGCTGTAGTTGCTCTGACGTATATACAGTGTGGACTGTTGCCTGGGGTTTGTCACCAGGGTTTCGCCCAGCCAGCTCGCGCCCGCGAAGCCTATGATCGACAGCCACACCGGAAAGAAGCGGTCAGGGGTGATCACGTTGACGGCGCCGAATTGCCTATAATAGTCGTCAGATGCGGCAAAAGCGAAGCACGCGATCGGCATGACGATCAGTAAGGCGACCCGACTCGGACGAAACCACCAATAGGTTCTCATCGTATCCTCTCCGGATGGCAGCACGACGCCAGCGCCGGCCGGCCGGCGGTCAATAAGCGTCCCTGGTAGTCAGGCTTCGGCGAAGAGATGCACCATAGTAATAGCCGCCGCTTCTATAATGAAGATACTTACGCATATCTACCAAGGAGAGAATCGTTCCCAGTGACGATTTACCAGAGAGTTGCAGCAGTCTCAGTGCCTCGGCGATGAGCCGGCTGGGCGTATGACCCCATCGCACCACAAGGAGTGTGGCGTCGGTAACCCGTGACAGGTGAAGCGCGTCCGATACCGTGAGAAGGGGGGGCGTGTCGAGCACGACAAGGTCGTATTCGCTGCGCGCCCATACGATAAGCTCGTCCATCCATTGAGACCCTAGAATCTCTTGAGGATTGGAAGTCATTCGACGAGCCGCGAGATAGTGGAGACCTGAAGACTCATCCTTTTTTACAAACCGCGAGAAATCAATGGTCTTCTGCTTGAACATCGTCTCGATCGCCGGCGTCGCCGCCTGTCCAAACAATTTGCCAACCATCGGGCGCCGCATGTCGCAATCCATGAGCAGTGTCCGCGTCCCTGCCGTCGCCGCACTACGTGCCAGCGCAGAGGCGATCACGGTCTTGCCCTCGTTGGGAACGGCTGAGGTGATCGCGATTACGCGGTTCGCACCAAGCGCCGCGCCGGCGCGCAGTGCGATAAGGACGTTGTTGATCGCCTCCGCATAGGCGGACAGCGGCGAATCGACAATCGCGGCCAAAGCCCGGCTCCCGTTGCGGACGCGCGGAACAATGCCCAACGCTGGCACACCGGTCAGGCGCTCGGCGTCTTCGGGACTCCGAAGCGATTCGTCGAGTTGTTCGACAAAGAAGGCCAGCAGAATGCCAATGAACACCGATCCAAAAAAACCGAAGGCAATGAACAGCAGCTTGCGGGGGAATGACGGCTGGGTTGGCGTCTCGGCCGGGACGACGCGCGCATCGGTCTGTAACGACTGCTCATCCGCCTCAACCTGCTGCGACCGGAGCAGAAGGCTGTCGTAAAGATTGCGGCTCGTGCTTGCATCGTGCTGCAATTTCGTCAACTCGACTCGGGCGCTGTTGACCGCATCCAGTTTGCCCTGCTCTTGACGGATCGCCTCTTTCAAAGCCTCTATCCGTGCGCGCCCGGCACTGATATCGCCCGAGAGCCCGGTGACGATCCGCCTAATCTCAGCGTTTATCCTTTGCTCGAACTCTCTCTTGCGTGGTTCGCCACCTGGGTACACTGCATTATATGCCTTGCTTAGCGCGGCAACACGGGCTGCCGCGTCGGCTTCCTGTTCTCGCAGCTTCTGAATCAGCGGTGACGCGAGAACTTGAGAGGCGGCAGCGGCGCCGCCAGGCGAATGCAGCATATCCTGGATTTGCGCTAAGCTGGCTTCCTTTTGGGCGACATCATTCGAGGTGGCCATAAGCTGTGCATTCAGTCCGTGCAACCGCTGCTCCGTCAAAGTGCCACTTAAGACGGTATCCAGATGGTTCTGCGCCTGGAAGTCAGCGACCTTCCGCTCACTGGCCTGAACCTCCGCCTGCAGGACTTCGAGCCGGCCCTTGAGCCATGCGACCGCTCTATGCGCGACTGCCTGCTTGCTGGCTAGTTGATCCGCTATGTAAATTTGCGCAAGCGAATTGACAACCATCGTTGCGAATTGGGGATTTTGCGACTCGTAACGCAGGCTGATCGCGTATGAACGGTCGTCGTTGTACACCACCAGACGTTGCTTAAACGCGCCGATTGCGCGCCCCATCTCCGTCGATGTCCCGGCGGACGATTCGCGGTCGGGGAATAAAGATGCGAGTGTGCTTCGGAGGAATTGGACAGCGCGGCTTAGTCCATCCGAGCCAACCTCCGGGTTCACCTCGCGCTGAAACACCGGATTATGGAGAAGGTCCAGGTTGTCGATGACCTTGCGTGCATACGCCGGCGAATTGATCAGCGCCACCTCGCTCCGCACAATTGCCGGGTCTGCCGTTGACCCGCTCACCAAATTCGCCAGGACCGTGGATTGTTGCACGATTTCCGGCCGTCGCGTGTCCAGGATCACCAGGGACTCAGCGACGTAGCGCGGCGTCAAGGCGAATGAGATGATCGCCGATATCAGTGTAAGCAGGCAAACGCACCCGATTATCAAGGATTTGTGCCGACCCAGGACAGAAAGAACCGCACGGGCGCTATAGCCGCTTTCTTCGCGGGCGAAATCCCCGCGTAGTTCAGGGCGCCTTCCCAATAGAGATGATGACGGAACCAGAACACTGCGCGCCGGCCCGGCGGACGGCGAGTCCATGGGGCCTGAGAAGTCGCTCATTTCGAACTCCTATCGCGCAATGACTCTGCACTGTGCTGGCGACCTGTTCCATAGCGAGCCGTTTCAGAGCCCGCCCGGGTCACGTGCCGGAAAACCCCGCCGCGATGTTTGATCACACTAAGGTCCCTCCGTCGGACGGGCTTTCGGAACAGGTTGGGACGGGTTTCGTCGTCGGAAAATCTTCCATTGATAATGATCACATTAAACAGGCGCACACCTGATCTTGCCATAAGGAGCATATATTCTGCGATTAACTTCTCGCGATGGACCAACCAACGGGCGCCCCCCCGAAATGGCACAGGAAAATATAGCAGACGGCGTCGCCGCACGGATGACCTGCTCGTCCCGGGCTGCGGATCCCGAAACATCAAGGGTGTGCCCGCCGAAGAGGGAGAAAGCTTCCCGCCACTAAAACGCATTCTCATGGCCGAATGCGCAGGACACCGTCTTGAACAAGATTCTGATGTCGAAGATCGTCGACCAGTTCTCGATATAATACAAATCGTGCTCGACCCTGTTTTTGAGCTGTTCCAGCGTATCGGTCGGGCCGCGCCATCCACAGACCTGCGCCCAGCCGGTGATACCCGGCTTGATGCGGTATCGTGCGGCGTATTCCTGGATAGCCTTGGCGTAGACCATGCCGCCGGCCATGGCGAAGGGTGAATGCGGCCGCGGTCCGACGATCCACATATCGCCGCGCAGCACATTCAAGAGTTGCGGAAGCTCATCCAGGCTGGTCTTTCGCAAGATGCGTCCGAGAGGAAACACGCGAGGGTCGTCGCGGATCGTCAGCCTCAGCGCCTGCGCGTCCGGTGGGACGGCGGCGACCCGCATTGTTCTGAACTTGATGATGTCGAAAGTGTTTCCAGCGTAGCCGAGGCGCTTCTGGCGGAAGAACGCCGGCCCAGGATCCGACATCTTGATGGCGATGGTTATCGCAAGCATCACGGGTGCCACGATGCCGAGGAACGCAAGCGCGAGCGTCCTGTCCTGCATGTCTTTCATCACCCAGCGCCAGCCGGCTAATGGGCGATCAGAAATCTTGATCACGATCATTTGGCCTAAGCCATCCGGTTGGCCGGCTGTCTGCGTGACCGGGTGCACAACGATATCGTCATCGCCCTCGAGGCTGGGGGTGAACAGGATGGTGCGCGGGAGGCTGCGCAGAACACGGGCAGCTGCCACAAGACGATCCCGTTGGGACAGGGGAAGCTTTAATATGACGACATCGACGGGGTTGATTCGCAGGAAACTCAGGGAGCCTTCCAAGGCGGTCTCGAGAGAGCCGTTTTGGCTCGATAAACTGCAGGTTCCGACCACCCGATTGTCGGGCGAGCGCTCAAGGGCCGATGTCAGCGACGTGGCCGCCTCGGTGCTGTCAGCGACGATGTAGATACGGCATCCCACGGCCCCCGCTTGTCGTAGGACTGTGGCGAGCCGGGCAATCCCCAAACGCATCACCGCGATGCCTGCGAGTCCCGTGGCGACAAGGCCGCATCCCGCCGCCACAGATGTATTGGAGCTGTCTTTCTGGATTAGCAGGGGCGCCAGGAACGGGCCCGAGGACACAAGCCCCGCGCAGAAGGCGCGAATCGCCGCTTCCCTTCCGCAGGTTAAAACCGCGAAGTCGTACGCGCGGAAGCACTGAAATACACAATGGATCATGGCGGTCGCGATAAGCGCCACGACCAGATACAAGAGCCACCGGCTGCTTGTTTGCTGCTGCGCAAACCCCTGAAACCACCACAAGCCAGCCAAAAAGAATATCAGAAAATCGAATGCCTGCACACAAGCGATGAACCGCCAGCGCGAAGCGAAACGACGAAGCGGCGAAACCGCACCGGTAATGGTATTGCCGGTGTCCCTGACAACGTTGGCGATTTCCAATACTTCATCCAATGGCCGGCCTCCGAGTCCTGGGACCGCTCGCTTCAGACTTCATCTCGCAAAACACCGAACCGACCGCGGGATCGGGTCAATATCTTCGGGAAGTTCAAACGAGCAGATTTCGGTCATAAATAAAGTCACATTTCCCGCACAATCCGTTTCCATAATGGTGCGGCCCGAATGCCGCATTTGTTGGAATTTCGATGTCAAACCGAGTGTGGTTTTTGAGGCGGTTAGTTATTTAGTCTGACCATTTGCTGCCGCAGGACGCAAGTGACACTTTCCCATCGAGGAAACCGAGACAATCGCGAATGGCAATATAAAAATGCACAAAGGACGGTTGATGGCATGATTGTGTGTCTTATGATGATGTGCCGTTTTATATATCCCCGATTTATCTTCGAATCAGCAATGTCTTCGACATTTCCGGCTTGAAACCTGAAGGAAGCGATGAGCGCCACATTTTAGTGAGCAGGTGCAGCATGGACGGCATACGGCGGTTCGCCGCATCTTTCCCCGGTGTTTCGCCGCATTCTTTCCCCTTGGACGGACCCGCTCGTTTGCCCGGAGACAGGCCGCAGACGTACACTGCCGGCCAACAATGCCCCGGGGGACCCGCCCATGAAGATCGCACGCATCGAGACGTTCCTGTTCGACCCAGGCACCGCCAAGAATCTGCTGTTCTGCCGCGTCGAAACCGAAAGCGGCCTCCACGGTTGGGGCGAGGCCTACGTCACCCCCGGCAAGGAACCGGTCATCGAACACCTGCTGCGTGACCTCGCCAAATACATGATCGGCCGCGACGCCTTCAGCATCCGCCACACCGCGCAGGTGGTGTTCGAGGATTTCGCCATGCGCCGCGCGTCGCTCGACCTGATGTCGGCGTGGAGCGCAATCGAGATCGCGATGTGGGATATCGTCGCCAAGCACGCCAACCAGCCGCTGTACAATATTCTTGGTGGTGCCTCGCGGGAGCGTGTGAAGGTCTATGCCAACGGCTGGTCCAGTGGGACCGACAGCATCGAGCAGAACATCGAACGCGCGCTGCTGGTGAAGGATATGGGCTACACCGCGCTGAAATGGGATCCGTTCCCCGGCCCCTGGCGCAGCTTCATCCACAAAGAAGATGAGGATCACGTCGTCAACTACGTCCGACAGATGCGCGAAGCCCTCGGCCCGGACTTCACTTTGTTGGTCGAGGTCCATCGCCGCCTCGCACCGATGCACGCCATCCGCATCGGCCGGCGCATCGCCGAGTACGACATCGGTTGGTACGAAGAACCCTGCCTCTGTGACAACATCGAATTGGTGGCCGAGGTCCGTCGTGCCCTGCCGATGCCGATTGTGACCGGCGAAGCGATCTATTCGAAAGAGGGCTTCGCCGCGGCCCTGGCTGCCCGTGCGGCCGACATCATCAACCCGGACATTTGCAACTGCGGCGGGATCACCGCCATGCTCGACATCGCCGCGATGGCGCAGCCGCACGCCGTGGGGGTCGCACCGCACAACTACAATTCCACACTCGTCGGCCTGGCGGCCACCGTGCAGCTGTCCGCCATGATCCCGAACTTCTGGATCGCGGAGTGCTTCATCAACCTCAAGCCCGCCTGTGATGAAATCGCGATGACGCCGCTGACGGTCCATGAAAGTTTCGTCGATCTGCCCACCACGCCGGGCATCGGCATCGACCTGGACGTGACCCGTTTGCGCGCCAAGCCCTACCGCGACATGGGCACCCGCATGGGCAAGGGCCTACGTTCCTACACTGAGGAGTTCCCTCGCAAACACTACACCGTCGCCGCGACCCGGACGGGGTATTGACTTCCGTCCCTCGCGCCATGACGGGCGGGGGATGAAAGACTATCACGCTCTTCTTCAGGCGCGAGGCTTCCGCGCCTTCTGGCTGGCCCTGCTGTGCAACAACCTGGGAAGCTGGTGCGTCATCGCCACCCTGCCGATCCTGGTGGCGGAGCGCTTCGGCGCCGGCATGGTGCTGGTGCTCAGCCTGGGCCTGCGGATCGTGCCCAAGCTGATCCTCGCTCCCGTCGCCGGCGGTTTCCTGCGCCGGTTTGGGGCTGCCCGCACCGCCAGCACAGCCATGCTGGCGATGGCCACGCTGACCGCGCTGCTGCCCTGGTGCACCAATGTCATTCTGTTGCAGGCGTTGATTGGCACCATTGGCACGCTGGACCTCTTCGTCATGCCTGGCCTGCTGTCTCTCCGCGGCCCCGTCACGCCGCCGGGCTTGGCGATGGCCGGCAACACGATGTGCTCGGTGGCGGACCGAGCCGCCAAGGTCGCCGGCCCGGCGCTCGGCGGCCTCGCGGTCACCGCCGGGTTCGATCTCGCCTTCGCCGGCTTCGCGCTGCTCATCGCACTGTCCGCCATCCCGGTCTCCCGCCTGTCAGCTCCGGCGGAACAGGCTTCCACCCGCAGCCAGACCGGCAGCCTGATTGGCTTCGTGCGCTTGATCCGCGCCGATAGGCAGGTCGCCGGCCTGCTGGTCGCCGCCGTCACCTACATGGTCATGCTGGGCGGCCTGAGGCCGTTCCTGTTCTGGGCCAACCGCGACTGGTTCGGCGCCTCCGACACCGCCTGGACCGGTCTTCTGGCGGCTCAGGGAGCCGGCGCGCTGATCGGTGCCCTGGTCTCCGCTCTGTTCGTTGGCCGCCTGCTGCGCGGCATGTCCGCCTACACGCTGTCCATGCTGACAGGCGTGATGGAGGGCGTGATCCACCTGCTGCTGCTGTTCGCTCAGACCAGCTCACAGGCGATTGTCATTCTGGCCCTGGCCGGAATCCCGGAGATCGTCTCGACCGCCGCCTGGTTCACCGCCATCCAGGCACGCCTTGCCCCCAGTCAGCAGGGCGTCTTTTTCACCTTCATCACGCCGCTCTGGGACCTGTTCTTCGCGCTGGGAATTGCCTCCGCGGCGCTGCACGCCGAGGGCATGCTGTCGCTGTCCGCCTACTGGGCCCTGGTTTCCCTGACCGCGACCCTGCCGCTGGTCCCGTTATTGGCGACGGCGGCCAAACGTTCCCGTGCCGCTTGAAGCGGCGCTCCGATCACCACCAGCGGCGCGCAAGCGGAGCCCTCCCAGACCAGTGGCGCGAAATCCGGGTGGATCCATGCGACGTCGCCGCCATTTGCGAAGGCGGAACGGTTGCCGGTATCGAGGAAACTCTCGACCGGCAGACCCTCGGCCAGCAGCAGGGCGTGATGGTCGAGTTCGATGTGGTAATAGGTGATCCGATCCACCTTTTCCTGCACCACGGTTGTGCCGTTCACCAGTAGGCGAACCGGGATCAGCACGTCCTCGCAGAACACTGCGTGGTCCGGAGACAGCAGCAGGTCGCGCGACGGAACGCCGGCGGCGAAGGCGCCCGCGCGGACGCGCACGGGCCATACCGTCTCGGGCTTCGGGTGCCGGCGGCAATCGACGTCGCGGTGACCGATCCAGACGATGGGTGCGGTTGTTCCGAGTGGCGCCGTGACCGCCTGCATCCCCACGCTCAGGTGCTCGACCGCGACCGGTCCGGACGCCGTGTCGATCCATGTGCCGGCGGCGAAGCAGGCGACGGCGGGGCTATAGATGTAGCTGATCTGCACGCTGGCGCCGGCGTTGAGGTGCAACTCGGACACCAGGTTCGCGCCACCTTGCGCGAGCGACGTGCCGGTGGATGAAATCGGCACTGTGTAGATGCCGGTGCCGGTGAACGCCGCAAGAATGGACGGGTCGGTTTCGGTGCTGGTGAGTGAGGCGGTGCCACCGGGGGTAGAACCAGTCAGTCAGCCCGGTATCCGTATGCCCCGACGCGCCGGCGAAATCGGTCGTGCCGTCATAGGCGCCGAGATTCATCGAATCCTTGACGATCAAAGGCACCACGGCATCCAGTGTGCCGGCCAAACCGAGCGTGACCGCTGCTTCTTGGGTCGTGCTGAACACGATAGCGCTGTTGCCGGTGTTTTCCGCCGCGACCGATCCGACGATGTCGCCGTTCAGAACGACTTCGACCGCCTCCAAAGTGCCCAGGGCGGGATTGAACTGCGCAACACCGAGCGATTGGCTCCATCCGGCCGTGCTGTCCGCGACGGTGAATGTCTGGGCGATAGTGGTCGCGCTATTGGCGAAGGATGATTGGAACGGGACGGTGATGCTAATACTTGTGAAGCCCGCGTCCCCGCTGCTGGATGAGCCACTGCCGGCCGTGCTGCCCGCGGCGACGTAATCATACTGCACGCTGACCACGGCGCCCGCGTTGGTCTGCAGGGTCGTCAAAAGATTGGCGTCGCCGGTTTCGACCGAGTCGCTGAAGGTCTTCGCCGTTAGTGTAACGTTTCCGGCGCCGATGAACTGGGCGAGGTTCGCGCCATCGACCACCACTGTATTGGCCGCGGCGATCCCGCTGACGACGGTGCCGGAATTGCCGGCATAATCCGCCGTGCCGTCATAGGCACCCAGGTTGACTGTCGATACCGGGTCTACGAGCAGAGCGGACTGCCAAGCGCCGTCCGGCGTGTACACATCGACATAGACCGGGATGGAAACGGTCACCGATGAAGCGGCGGCGCCAAGGTTCTCGATCGAGGCCGTGCCGTTGACGTCGCCGACGACCCCGATCCGGACATCGACCAGCGTACCGAGCGACGGATCGAACTGGGTGAAGCTGAGGGCCTGGGTCCAATCGGCCGTCGTGTCCGCGACGGTCTGGGTCTGGAGGATCGTCGTGCCAGTTGTCATTGACATATATCCCCAAAATCACCGCCAAACCGGCATCGATTCGAGGCATAATGGCTTGCCGTTACCCATGCAAGACAAGTCTGTTACAAATCACAAACAAAGCCCGGCTTTATGCCACATATCGTTCCGCGTCCTCCTGCAGCAACAACCGGTCCTGCAACAATGCCCGAGCCACCGCCCGCACGGCATCCTCATACGCATGGCCGGGATAACGCGCCGCCAGCGAAGCCCGCGGATCGCCTGCCCGCTCGGACTCCGTCACCGCGAACGCCAGGAACGTCCCGTCACGATCGGCGAGTTCGCCGTCAGGGTAGGGGGCCTTATACAGGTTCCACCCCGTGAACGTGCCCTTCGGCACCGCGATATCCGGCAGGCGAATTCCCGCGATTTCGTTTCCGTCCGCATCCACCTGAGGCACCAGTGCGACATACGCCCGAGCCGCCGGCACCGGATCGGTCCAATCCGTCGGCGGCGCCACGTCGTTCGCCGCTCGCGGCCGGACCAGCGCCGGTATCGCCGGAAAAGCAACCTTTTCAGCCGCCACCAGCGTGCCGTCAGCGATCCGAGGCATCCGGCTATCGGGCGGAAGCCGTCCCGTCGCCACCCACTCGTCCAGTGCCACAAGCAACGCGCGCACGGCCGGCATCGGGTCATGCCAGTTGCGCGGGTTGATGCACGGCCCATTGTCCCGAGGCATCCCCGCCTTGCCGCCATGCTGCGTCCCAGGCAGCAAGTAAGTCCTCACATTCGCGGGCGGCGCGACATCCTTCGTCCCCAGCGGATCGGTGTGCAGCAGCGATGCGCCCTTCTGCCAATACTCCGTCGAGGTATTGGTTTCGATCAGCTTCGGATCGGTGCCATCGCCGCGCAGCAATGCGCCGCTGCGGCCCGTGACCGGATCGTCCATCGAGGCGGATGAATGCGGAAACTCCACTTCAGGAAAATCGTGATCCTCGTGCCACGTGCGCGTCCTGAATGGCTGCCCGAACGGGGTATTGTGGAACACGCGCCCGATTCCGGCGACATGGGTGAACACGCCGTCGAACACGCGCCGCCCGTCCTCGTCACCGTTGAACCCCTGCGCGATATGGTCACGCAAGTAACGACCTGCCTGCGAAATGCCAAAGGCCAGCGTGTGCTCGACGGGCCGCCCCAACAGGTCCGCGCCCTTATGCCGCAGATGACTGACAATATCCCGCGTCGCGGCGAACCCGATGCCCAGCACGCGCGGCTTCGTCGCCTGGTATCGGACTTCGTAGATCGAACCGACCTCGATCGCCGCCAACGGCCGCACCGTGCGGTTATCGGCCATCTGGGACGGCACGGCGGTACGGGGCGCGGTCTGCGTCCGCCGCACCGTCACCGACGCCGGACCGGTCGCTTCATAAGTCAGCTTAAACGCCTCATGCACGCCCAGGCGCGTGCCCGAAACGAATTCCTCCCGGATGTTCCTGGTCACGCCCTCGACCACCGGCACATCCAGCGACAGCCCGGTCGCCTTCGGCGCACCCGGGTCCCAGCCGGTCCACAGCAGCGAGAACCCCAGCCGCAGCGGCAGCGCGTTCCCCAGATCTTCGGCCGACGGCTGATTGCCGACGGCCCCGGCGCAGAGATTGGCGAACAGCATGATCCGGCCGCGGTTGTTCACCTCATACAGCAGCCGCCCATTGCCCTTCGCCGCGTCTATCGGCCGCAGCAGCACGAAATCCGAGCGGTATTCCACCAGCCCGGCACCGTTCCGCGGCTCCTGGTCCAGCAGTGCGATTCCCCGGTTCCGCGGATGCGCCGGGTCCAGCGCACCGGTTGCGACCCCGTCGATCCGCTCATAGGCGCCAACCGAGCCAAACGTCGCGCCGCCGGCGAAGGGGGAGCGGCTCTTGATCTCGATGCCGGTGATCATGTCCAGTGCAACTCCGCTTCGCTGCGATCCTGCAGGCCCTGTCGTGTCATACCCGGAACCATATCCAGAACGGTGAAGCCGCGCGGCGTGACCTCCAGGACCGCGAGGTCTGTATAGACACGCTGCACGACACCCTTCGCGGTCAGCGGGTAGGAACACGCCCGCCGGATGCGCGACCCGCCGTGGCCCTTGGTGATGTGCTCCATCGCCACCCACAGCCGCTTGGCGCCGATCGCCAGGTCCATCGCGCCGCCGACCTGTTTCACCGGTTCGTCGGGGGAGCGCGCCCAGTTGGCGATATCGCCGTTCTCCGCCACCTCGAACGCACCCAGCACGCACAGATCGAGATGCCCGCCGCGCGCGATGGCGAAACTGTCGGCGTGGTGCACGAACGATCCGCCGGTGCGCAGCGTTATGTGCTGCGTGCCGGCGTTGACCAGGTACGGATTGATCTTGTCCGGGGCAGGGGCGGGGCCGGCGCCGATCACGCCATTCTCGGAATGGAAGATGACTTCGCGATCCGGCGGCACGTGGTCCGAGACGCCGGTGGGGATGCCGATCCCCAGATTGACGAACCAGCCTTCGGGTATGTCCTGTGCGATGCGGGCGGCGATGCCGGCGCGGTCCAACGGACGGAATGTCATTGTGGTTTCCTTCACGCTGGGACGTGGACGACGCGATGCACGAAGACGCCGGGTGTATGGACATGTTCCGGCGGGATAGCGCCCAGCGGCACGGCGTGGCGTGTCTGCGCGATGGTCAGTTTGGCCGCCATGGCCATCACCGGGTTGAAGTTCCGGGCGCTTTCCCGATGCGTCAGGTTGCCCCAGCGATCGGCCTCCCACGCATCGACCAGCGCGACGTCGCCGGCCAGCGGGTATTCAAGCAGGCAGTTGCGGCCGTTGATGATCCGGGTCTCCCGTCCTTCGGCCAGCAGAGTGTCGGCCCCGGTCGGGGTGTAGAACGCTTGCACGCCGGCGCCGGCGGCGCGCAACCGCTCCGCCAGCGTACCTTGCGGCACGATCTCCAGCTCCAGCTTGCCAGCGGCGAACAACCGGCCGGCGGTGCTGTCAGCCCGAACGAAACTGCAGATCAGTTTGCGGACGTGGCCGGAGGCCAGAAGATCGGCCGTAGGGCCGGTGTCCCGTCCGCCTGAGTTGACCACCAGGGTAAGGTCCCGCGCGCCTTGCGCGATCAGGCCCTCTACAAGGGTTTCCGGCATGCCATTGCCGAAACCGGGCAACAGGATGACGGCACCGTCCTCGATGCCGGCCAGCGCGGCCGTCACATCGGGCACGAATTTATCGATCATGCGGAGATACTTTCTTGGACTCTGGACGCTGTAACCCTGGCATCTGAGCGCGGAAACGGGCCGATGGCAACGGAAGGCAGAGGGAACGCAAACGACCGCCCCCAGCTATCGCCGCGGCCCGGCCTCCAACAGCGACAGGTTCTGCGCCGCCAGATCGGCGGTCGTGCTGTTCGGGTCCACGCCGCGCGCATGTTCCCAATCCGTCCGTGCCCCGTCCCAGTCGCCCATGCGCTGACGCAGGATACCGCGTTCCAGCAGCGCGTCCGGATCGTCCGGGTCCAGTGCGAGAGCCTGCGTGACATCTGCCTGCGCCAGATCCAGTTGGTTCAGCTTCCGATGCATCACCGCGCGCAAGACCAGCGCGTCTGGCCGGGCGCCCTCCAACCGCAGCGCCTGGCTCAGGTCCTCGACCGCATCCCCGAACCGGCTCTGCATGCCCTCGGCTGACGCGCGCATGATGAACAATTCGGTATCCGCGGGTGACAATCGAAGTGCCGCCGATGCATCGTCCGCCGCCTTGTCCGCTTGTGCCACCATCAGCCGCGCCTGCACCGCCTGGCCCAGCACCGAGGCGCGCGCCATGGCCGGCGCGCTGCTCCGCTGGGCGAGTTGCTCCAGCAGTTCGGCACCATCCGCCGGCTTGCCCACCGCGATCAGCGCCAGCCCGCGGCAATGCACCGCCCCGTCGCCGCCCCCCTTGCCCTCCCATGCCTCGGCCATCGAGGCCGCGCTCGTGGGGTCGCCGGCCAATGTGGCCAGGCAGGACTCATAGGCGCTGCCTTCTGTGATGCGCGGCGGGAACGGCGGTACGGGTAGTTCCGTCAGCGTCTCCGTTTGGGGGGCGGAAGGAACGGACAGCCACCAGACAGCGGCGGCAACGCCTCCAACCAGAACAAGGGACGCACAGAATACTGGCAGGCGCCGGGACATGGACGCCAGTTTAGCCCGACTTGCTGAATAGAGGGAATGCATTCTCTCCGATATGGCGTCCGGGCGGCAGAGCGCCGAACGGGGGGAATGGCACACTGCCCAGGCAGGGGACAAAAATACTGTCGTGGATCAGAACGTTGCCGCGGATCGTCGGCCAGACCGTTTCGCTCAGCACATCCTGGTCGATATGATCGGTTTCCATCCGCCAGAAGGTGTAGGCGCGCAACAATGCGGCGGGGGTGGGCAGGATGCCGCCGACCCCGCCCCACATGCCGGCCAGAAGCAGGTCAGTATGCGTGTACCAATCGCGCATGGCGTGGAAATGAAAATCCGACTGAAGCCACGCATCGACCGCGACCCGTTCCTTCACCGTCAGCAGTGAGTCCGCATCCCGGATCAGGAAGCGCCGAACGGTCGGGTCGGCGATCGCCTCGAACCGCCACAGAAGCCCGCGATGAGCCGGAACGCCCTCCGGCAAACCCATCGGGCGAAGCTCAACGCCGTGATTGGTCAAGGCGGCAAGATAGGCAGGATCGACCGTGTGGTCGTGGTAGACCCGGATCGTCCATTCGGGAAACAGATGCGGGCGGATCCGCGCATTCTCCAGGAGCGGCACGTGGTAGCGCGGCAGATTCCCCCATAACGCGTAGGAGATGACGCTCCCCTCCGGCCGGCCAGGGTTGAATGTGGGCGGCGATCCCGCCGGTATCACGGCCAGGGGCGCCGCTCCACCGAAGCGGCGGTCCTTCGCTTCCAGCGCGGACCGCCCCGCCGCCACCGCCAAGTCAGTCCGCCCGGTCCGCTGATATGCTTCGCACAGGCAGTCATGGACAGTGGGGCTGACAGAACCAAACGACAGGGCGGCCTGGCAGGACGCGATAGACCCGGCCATGTCATTGGCCGCCAGCAACAGGACCGCGAGATTCTCGTGCAGCGAGGCACTGCCCGGAGACAGGCCGAGACCTTCCCGCAGGATGCCGATGCCGTCCGCGAAGCGGCGAGCGGCGTAGTGGACCAGGCCCGCGAACAGGAAATCGTCCGCCTGTTGGACGCCGGCCGCCTTGGCCATAGCCAGCACGGCGGATTGCGCCTCGGTCGCATCGGCCAGCCGTCCCTTTGCATAGGCGTCGCGGGCGGCAAGGCGGAGCGTTTCAAGCCCGCCCGGCGCCTGCCGCTGACCGGACGCAATGGACGATGCCACGCCGGTCGGCACGTTGGCCGAGGGGCCGAAAAACCCGCCGCTGCCACCCGAGGACATGCCCTATCGCGCTCCGTCCGCGATCGAAAGCATCAGTCCAGACATCGCGGCGCGGACATGGCGCTCTTTTTCACGGCCATGACGGTAAGATAACCATTTTGTCGTGGGCCGCCGGCGGTCCTCACCCCGCGGCCTTCGCCTCCCGCCGGCGGCGGTGCAGGATGAACTCGGTATAGCCATTCGGCTGCGTCCGCCCGTCGAAGATCAGGTCGGAGGCCGCCTTGAACGCCACGCCATCGAATCCCGGTGCCATCGGCTTATAGAGCGGATCGTCGGCGTTCTGCCGGTCCACCACCAGCGCCATCCGCTTCAGCGCCTCGGTTACCTGCTCCTTGGTCACCACGCCATGATGCAGCCAGTTGGCGATGTGCTGTGAAGAAATCCGCAGCGTCGCCCGGTCTTCCATCAGGCCGACATCGTGGATGTCCGGCACCTTGGAGCAACCGATTCCCTGGTCGATCCAGCGCACCACGTACCCGAGGATGCCCTGGCAGTTATTGTCCAGCTCCTGCCGCAAATCGTCGGGTGACCAGTTCTGGCCTTCCGCCACCGGGATCGTCAGCAAGTCCTTCAATGCTGCCCGTTTGCGTGATGCCAACTCGGTCTGCCGGGCGGCGACATCGACCTGATGATAATGCAGCGCATGCAGCGTGGCGGCGGTGGGCGAGGGGACCCACGCCGTGTTCGCCCCCGCCATCGGATGCGCGATCTTCTGCGCCAGCATGTCCGCCATCCGGTCCGGCGCCGCCCACATGCCCTTGCCGATCTGGGCCTTGCCGCGCAGCCCGCATTCCAGGCCGATATCGACGTTTTGGTCCTCGTACGCCTTGATCCAGGCGGTGCCGCGCATCTCGTTCTTGCGGATCATCGGCCCGGTTTCGATCGAGGTATGAATCTCATCGCCCGTCCGGTCGAGGAAGCCGGTGTTGATGAACACCACCCGTGACGCCGCCGCCGCGATGCTGGCCTTGAGGTTCGCGGACGTCCGCCGCTCCTCATCCATGATGCCCATCTTCAGCGTGTTCGCGGCCAGGCCAAGGATACCTTCCACGAGCCCGAACAGATCGGCGGTCAGCGCCACCTCCTCCGGCCCATGCATCTTCGGCTTGACGATATAGACCGACCCCGCCCGGCTGTTCTTGATCGGTCCCTTGCTGCTCAGGTCATGCATCGCGATCAGAGATGTCACCGCCGCATCCAGGAACCCTTCCGGGATTTCCGCGCCGGCCGAATCCAGCACCGCGTCCGTGTACATGTGATGACCGACATTCCGGACCAGCATCAGGCTGCGTCCGGACAGCCACAGGGTGCCGCCTGCCGGCTTGGTGTATTGCCGATCGGCGTTGAGCTTGCGGGTCATCTGTTGGCCACCCTTCTCGAAGGTGTCCTCCAGCGTCCCGTTCATCAAACCAAGCCAGTTGCGATAGGCGAGCACCTTGTCTTCGGCATCGACCGCGGCGATCGAGTCCTCGCAATCCTGGATCGTCGTCAGCGCGGCTTCCATGACCACATCCGCGACGCCGGCCGGATCGTCCTTGCCGATCGGGTTGGTGCGGTCGATCACAATCTCGAGATGCAACCCGTGATGCTTCAGCAGCACGATGGACGGCGCGGACGCCTCCCCGCGATACCCCGCGAACTGGGCCGCATCCTTTAAACCGGTGCTGCCGCCGCCTTTAAGGCTGACCGAAAGCGCCCCGTCCTTCACCACATAGCCAACGGCATCGGCATGGCTGCCGGTGGCGAGAGGCGCCGCACCGTCCAGGATTTCCCGCGCCTTCGCCACCACCCGGTCGCCACGGACCTTGTTGTAGCCGCGGCCTCGGGTCGCGCCTCCGTCCTCCGGGATCGCATCGGTGCCATACAGCGCGTCGTAAAGGCTGCCCCACCGCGCATTGGCGGCGTTCAACGCATAGCGGGCGTTGGTGACCGGCACCACGAGCTGCGGACCGGCGAGCGTCGCGATCTCCGCATCGACGTTGGAGGTGCTGACCGCGACGGAAGCCGGCTCATCGACCAGATAACCGATGCTGCGCAGGAAGCTGAGATATCCCTCGGTGTCGGCCGGCTTGCCCTTGTTGCCCAGGTGCCAGGCATCGACCTGCGCCTGGATGCGGTCGCGCTTGTCCAAGAGCGCTTTGCAGCGCGGCCCCAGATCGCGCAGCAGCGCGGCAAACCCGCTCCAGAAGGCGTCGCTTCCTATCGAGGTCCCCGGCAAGGCTTCGCGGTTGACAAAATCGTAAAGCGGTTTGGCGATGCGGATACCGGCTGACTCGACATAATCCATGCGGACTGCCTCCTGCGGGGAGAGAAAAGCGGAATAAGCGATGGATATTGGATGGAATCCGGCGGTCTTGCCAGCCCTGGCCGGCGACGGCGGTATCGATGTCGCCACGGGTCCAGGTGATAACCGCAAAAAACATGCACAAGCATGAGCTTGACAGGACGAGATGGCACCCAATGTCGTGAAAGCGGATGATGGCTAGGCCTCATCCGCATGACGTTTCCCCCCCAAACTTAAGCGGCGCCTCCGGGCGCCGTTTTTTTGTTTGATATCAAGTCATACCGACACCGACTCTCAGTCGGCTCCCTCCACGTCATGTCCGGCCTGGGTCCGGGCACCCGTTGCACCATGGTAAGTGGCTGTTCATCAATGAGTGATCTGGCACCGATGGCCGAATCAAGCCTCCGGCCATGGTGACCATGGGACAGCGGCCGCTGTGTCAGTCTTTGCACGAGCTTTGCGTTCGATCGCATGATTCCCGCGCTTCGGACGGTCCGCCCGGCGCGATCGGGCTCTAACCCCGGGGATGCGTCTTGCGCCAAACTGCAAGCAGCGCTGTGTCGTCCACCGCGGTGTATCGCTGGGTGGTGGACAGGCTGGCATGCCCCAGCAGATCCTGGATCGAGCGCAGATCGCTGCCGCTCGCGAGCAGGTGCGTGGCGAATGAATGCCGCAACGCGTGCGGCGTCGCATGTTCGGGCAACCCCGCGAGCCGGCGATAGGTCCGCAGCACCCGCTGCGCCACCGCCGGATCGAGCCGTTTGCCCCGCGCGCCCAGGAACAGCGGGCTGTCCGGCTGCGGCGCCGGATGCAGGGCCAGGTAGGCCTCGATCGCCGCGCGCACCGCTGGCAGTACCGGCACGATGCGCGTTTTCGAGCCCTTGCCGGTGACGGTCAGTGACAGGTTGCTCCGCAGCGCGGTGGCGTCGCGCACGTTCAGTGCCAACGCCTCGGCGATGCGCAGGCCGCTGCCATACAGCAGCGAGAAAAACGCGATGTCGCGCGCCTGAAGCGCGGGATCGTCGGAGATATCGTCAACATGGCCGGTCACGTCGCGTGCCTGGTCGACCGTCAGGGCGCGGGGCAGGGCGGGACGTGCGCGGGCGGTGGAAACCAGACGCACCGCGGCGATATCGACCCCATGCCGCCGGCTCAGGTAGCGGAAGAAGCCGCGCAGCGCGGACAGATGCTGCGCGCGGGAGGACGCCACCAGCTTGTCATTGGCCAGTGCGGCCAGCCAGGCGCGGATATCCGCCGCCCGTAAACCGGCCAACGCGGCCAGGTCGGGTTCTCCACCCAGATGCCTGGTCAGGAACCCGAGGAAGCCGGCCAGTGCGTGGCCGTATGCTTCGACGGTGTTGGCGGCGGCATGCCGTTCCTGTTCCAGCCAGCCCAGGAAGGCGGTGCGGGCGGCTTCGCCGGTCATCGCGGGGATCGGACCTGGCGTGGGCGGCGGCGACGGGCTTTGGGTGGTGGGACGGCGGCCCATCAGGTCGCCATTGACCTAAGAGCGGCCGATGGGCGGAAAACGCTCGCATCAGGGCGATCGCGGCGCGGACATTTCGCCCCGGTGTCATGGCCGGGCTTGGCCCGGCCACCCACGACTTTGTCACATCCGGCACCGCAAGTCGTGGGGCTCCGGGCCAAGCCCGGCGATGACACGGGGAAAGGCGCGTGTGCGTTAGCCATTGGATTATCGCTGATGGAGGAGGGGCCTGGGCATGACGGTGAGGGCCATCCCTCAAACCGGCTTGTCGCCCGCCACCGTCACCCGGAATCCCGAGCGGGTATGCGGCCAGTAGTCCCACATCGCGCGATGCTGAACGCACCGGTTGTCCCAGAACGCGACCGAATTCTCCTGCCAGCGAAACCGGCACTGGAACAGCGGATTTTCCGCATGGTCGTAGAGGTAGGACAGGATCGCCGCGCTCTCGTCGCGAGGTACGCCGAGCAGGCGCTTGGTGAATCCGCGGTTCACATACAGCGCCTTGCGGCCGGTCACCGGATGGGTGCGGATGACCGGATGCTCCGCCCGGGGATAGACCGGCTTATCGGCGATCCCGAGATTCTTGTAGGTACCGCGATAGGCTTCCTCGCCGTCATGCACCGCGGTCATCCCGTCCAGATATGCCTTCATCCGGTCGGATAGAGCCTCGTACGCGGCGTACATATTGGCGAACAGCGTGTCGCCACCGCGCGGCGGGCACTGCTTGATGTACAAAATACTGCCCATCGGCGGCTCGGGGTCGCATGACACGTCGCTGTGCCAGCCTTCGCCGTTGGCCCGCGGGCTGTCCTTGTCGGCGCGGATGATCATCAGTTCCGGATGACCCGGTGCGTGCGGGGCGGCCGGATGCAGGTGCAGCGGGCCGAAGTTGCGGCCGAACGCCAGATGCTGCTCGGGCGTCAGTGTCTGGTCTCGGAAGAAGATGACGCAGTTCTCGGCCAACGCCCGATGGATCTCGTCCATCTGATGGTTCGGCAATGGCGTGGACAGGTCCACGCCGCTGATCTCCGCCCCAATGATCGGGGTCAGCTTGTCGATGGTGATGGTTTCGTACGGCGCGGACTCGTCCACGGTGTGCCGATACCGGGGACCGTTGTTGCCGCGGAGCGCGCTCATGGTTCAACCCTTTCCAGTTGGACGCTTGCCTTGATCATCCGCCCCGGCTTGTTGGACCGCAAGTGGGATCGGGTCTCTTGAAAAGGCAACCGCCAGATTGCATATTCCCGGCATGAGCATGGACGCGGTCTTCCGAGCCCTCGCCGATCCGATCAGGCGGCAGCTGCTGGACAGCCTTCATGCCCACAACGGACAAACTTTGAATGCGCTTTGCGAAGGCCGGGAAATGACCCGGCAAGCCGTGACGAAACATCTGGCGATACTGGAGGAGGCGAACCTCGTCACGACACTGAAACGTGGGCGGGAGAAGCTGCACTACCTCAACCCCGTCCCGCTCCACGAGATCACCGAACGGTGGATTGGCAAATACGAGCGCTCGCGCCTGCAAGCGCTCGGCGATCTCAAGCGAGACCTGGAAGGAAAGACCGATGAGCCATGACCGCTTTGTTTATGTGACCTACATCCGCACGACACCGGACAAACTGTGGGAGGCGCTGACCAGCCCCGAATTCACACGGAAATATTGGTTTGGCATCTGGCAGGATTGCGCCTGGACCGTGGGGGCATCGTGGAAGCTGGTTCTCTCCGACGGACGGGTTGCCGACGCCGGCGAGGTGCTGGAAATCGATCCTCCGAAGCGGCTGGTGCTGAAATGGCGCAACGAATTCCGGCCGGAACTGCACGAGGAAGGTTTCTCCCGCGCGACGTTCGACCTGGAACAGATGGACGAGGTGGTGAAGCTGACGATCGTGCATGAGATCGACCGCACCGGATCGAAGTTCATCGAAGCGGTATCGGGCGGCTGGCCGGTTATCTTGTCGAGTTTGAAGAGCCTGCTTGAAACCGGTCAGGCACTTGAGCGGACCCGGGATTTGCCGAAGCAAGCATAGAGCGGGAGGCGCTCGTTCGGGATGGCGGTTCGATCAGCGTGCGGATGGTGGGCGGGTCGCCAGACCATCTTCAAGCTGAGTGTGCACCCTGAAGATGGTCGGATATCAACCCGCATTGGCGCCGACTCTCCAACCACGTCCTGGCCCGCCGACAGTCCGTGCCATCCGCCAGGGCACGGTGCCGGATTGGATGGCCCGGATCGACTGGTCGCTATCCGGCATTCCCTCCAGCCTTCCCAGCCGCGAACCGGACGGCCTCCTCCGCAGCCCGCACCAAGGCACGCGCCTTTTGCCGGCATTCCTCGTATTCCGCCTCGGCGACCGAGTCCGCCACGATCCCGGCCCCGGCCTGCACATACATCGTGCCGTCCTTCACCAGTGCCGTGCGCAGCCCGATGCAGGTATCCATCGTCCCGTTCGCCGCGAAATAGCCGATGCAGCCGGCATAGATGTTGCGCCGGTCGGGCTCCAGCTCCTCGATGATCTCCATCGCCCGCACCTTCGGCGCACCCGACAGCGTTCCCGCCGGGAAACCGCCCACCAGTGCGTCCAGCGCGTCCAGCCCGCCCCGCAGCCGGCCCTCGACGTTCGAGGAGATGTGCATCACGTGGCTGAACCGCTCGACGATGAAACTCTCGGTCACCTTCACGCTGCCGATCGCCGACACCCGGCCTACATCGTTCCGCCCCAGATCGAGCAGCATCAGATGCTCCGCCCGCTCCTTCGGATCGGCCAGCAACTCCGCTTCCAGCGCCTGGTCTTCCTCGTGCGTGACGCCACGTCGACGCGTGCCCGCCAGCGGTCGGATCGTCACGATCCCATCGCGCAGCCGCACCAGTACCTCCGGCGAGGATCCCACGACCGAGAATCCGCCGAAATCCAGGTAGAACAGGAACGGCGCCGGGTTGATCCGCCGCAGCGCCCGATACAGGGCGAACGGCGGCAGCGCGAACGGCACCGAAAACCGCTGGCTCAGCACGATCTGGAACGCATCGCCGGCGGCGATGTACTCCTTGCACCGCGCCACCCCGGCGATGAAATCCTCCTTGGAGAAGTTGGACCCCGGCGCCGGCGGATCGGGTAACATCACCGGCGGCGGCTGATGCGGCAGCGGCCGTTCCAGCGCCGCCTCGGCGGAGTCCAGACGAGCCGAGGCGCGTTGCCAGGCCGTCTCCGCCGACACGTCGCCGGCGGGATAGACCGGCGTGACCAGCGTCAGCTCATCGTTCACGTTGTCGAAGATCGCGAACAGGGTCGGGCGGACCATGACACCCTCGGGCACGCCGATGACGTCGCGGTTCTTCGCCGGCAGCGTCTCCATCTGCCGCACCATGTCGTAGCCTAGGTAGCCGACCAGACCGCCGGCCATGGGCGGCAGATGCGCCGGGACGTCCAACTGGGTTTCGGCGATCAGTGCGCGCAGACTGTCCAGCGGCGCCTTGCTCTCCGCCACGAACGCATGCGGCGCCGACAGGGCATGCCGGTTCACCGACGCCTTGCCGTCCTGGCAGCGCCAGATCAGGTCCGGCTGCAAGCCGATGACCGAGTAGCGCCCGCGCGCCGCGCCGCCTTCCACGCTCTCCAGCAGGAATGAATTGGGCTGGCCATGTGCCAGCTTCAGGAACGCCGCGACCGGCGTTTCCAGATCAGCCACGGTCTTCCGCCACACCAGGCTGCCGCGCCCTGCGTCATAGGCCAAGCGGAAGGCGGCGAAGCCCGGGGTAACAGACACGTTCATGGCTCTCTCTTACTGTGTTTGAACAACGCTATCGAAGCCCTGTTGATTGATTTGCGGTTTGGCACGCCGACGCACCGCATCGACGAATACGGCGGACAGGTCATTGCCGATCGATTGTGTGATCGCGGTGCGTGCCTGATCATAGCCGGGCTTGTCGGCGGCCGCATCCGGCTTCACCACCTCGGTGAGCTGCGCCACGACAAAGCCTTCCGGGATTTCCACCATCGTGGCCTCACCCTGCTTCAGGCCAAACAGCACGCGCTGGAGTTCCGGCGGCATCTCCGGGTTGCCCTGGCTACGGGTGACCAGCGGACTCAGCTTCGGTGCCACGCCGGCGACCGTCGCCGCGTCCGAGAAGGACTTTCCGCCCTGGACCGAGGTCATCATCGCGGTCGCGGCCTGATCTTCCGACCGACGCCGCTGGTCCTGCTTCCAGTCCTCCGCCACCCGGTCTTTCACTGCGTCATAAGGCTTCTCGCCCGGCGGGATCACGCTTTCCACCGTCAGGGCATAGTACGCCGACCCGCCGGTCGAAGGAGTCTGCACTTCCGTCAACCGCGGCGGATCACCCTGGCGGGACTGGAACGCGGCGGCGACGATGGCCGCCTTCAACTCGGCCGGGCCGGGGATCGGCGCCGGTGTGCCCTGCTGCGTATCGCCCTTGGAATCCAGCGTTCCGGCGACGCCAACCAGCCCGAGATCGCTTGGCAGGTCGTCCAGGCTGCCACCATTCCCGAGCAACTGATCCAGCTTGTTGGCGCGGTCATACATCACGTCGGCGGCCTTCCCGACCAGCACCCTGGCGCGCAGGGCATCTTTCGCCTGGTCGAAGGTCGTCTCCGAGCCCGGAACGATCTTGGTGACCTTCACCACGAACCAGCCCAACTGCCCCTTCACCGGGTCGGATACCGTGTCCGCGGGAGCCGAGAAGACCGTCTTCGCCAGGTCAGGGTCGGGAAACTGCACCTCGGTCGCGTCATCCTGGGTGAGCGCGGCGGCCCCGGCGGCCTGCGCCGCCGCCTGCATCGCCGTCCAGTCAGTACCGGTACGCCAGCGATCCGCCAGCGCACGCGCCTTCGCCTCGTCGGGTGCCGAGATCACCTCGGCCGACCGCTTGGCGGGGGTGAGGTATTCCGATTTGTGTTCGTCGTAGGCAGCGCGCAGCTCGTCGTCGGTGACGGTCACTTCCGATGCCAGCGACTGTGGCGACAGCTCGACCGCCTTGATCCGGCGGAACTCCGGTGTAGCAAAACTGTCGGGATGGTTGTCGTACCAGCGCCGCAGCGTCGCGTCATCCGGTGTCGCCGGTTCCGGCGCGGCCGACAGCGGGAAGACCGCCATGTCCGCGGCCCGCTTCTCGAATTCCGAGTCATACAGCGGCTTCACCTCGGCATCCGGCGCCGCGACCGAACCGCTGATCGCGGACAGAAGCTGGCGCTGCCCGATGTCGGAACGAAGCTGCGCCATGAAGCGGGCCTCGGTATAGCCGTTGTTCTGCAGCACGGAGGTGAAGACCCCCCGGTTGAACTTGCCGTCCGATCCCTTGAAGGCGGGCATCGACCGCACCACCGCCGCCAGCGCCTCATCCGGGGTGGTGATGCGCAGGTCTTTCAGCTCCACGGCCAGCGCGGTCTGGGCGATCATCCGGTCGAGCGTCTGCTGACCGACCCGCCGCCGCAGCTCGGGGGTCGCTTCCTGCCCGGCGGGCAGGTCGCGCGTCTCCTGCGCCATCGCCCGCTGGTATTCGGCCTGGAAGGTGGGGATCTCGATCGTCTGGCCGCCAACCTTGGCGACCCAGCTTGGCGGTCCCATCAGGCGGAAGATATCGCCGCTGATCCCCCAGCCGACGAACGAGATCGCCATGATCAGGAAGAAGGCCCGGGCGATCCAGGAATCAGTGTAATGACGGAACTGGGAGATCATGAAGCGCGACAGGCCCGGAAATGGGAAACGTGGCGCAGCATATACGGCGCCCGGGAGCACAAGGCCAGCGGTCGTGCCGTGGCCGGGCCATGACGAGAATAGAGGGGCGGGGCAATGCCGGTTGGTAACACATCGGTCCCTTTTTGGCGGCGCCCGCGTTCACCGGACCGCTAGGTGTGGCCCCCTTCAGTCGAGGAGCCCGAGCCTGCCGAGTTCAGCGGTGAGTTCTTGCGGGCCGGTGTAGTCGTGGCCGAACAGTCCGGCCTCACGGGCACCGGCGACATTGGCCGGGCTGTCGTCGACGAACAGCGCGGCCCTCGGCTCAACCCCGAGCCGGACCAGGCAGCGGCGATAGGCTTCCGGATCCGGTTTGCCGGCGCCGAATTCGGCCGAGACATACGCCCGGTCGCCCACCAGCGGGGCAACCTCGGGATACAGAGCCGCGAAATGCCGCCGGACCAGCAGATTGTTATTGGTCAGCACGGCGCAACGCACTTCGTGACGGAGGCGGGGCAGCAGCGCCAGCGTGGCCCCGATCGGGGTGACCGCGACCTGTTGAGCGGTCACCCATTCGGCTTCGGAGAGGTCGTAGCCGATGCGGGCGCCGAAGCCACCGAGATAGCCAGCCGCATCGAGCGCGCCCGCATCGCCGGCGTCCTCGAACCCCGAGTCCCAGATCGCGGCTTTGATCGCGTCTGACGGCCGGTTCGACACCGAAGCGAGATAGGCGATCCGCGCGTCCCGGTCATAGCGGTAGAGGACACCATTGAGATCGAACAGGATCAGCGTGATTTCGGTCACGGCGGCCACCCTCGGTTCCTCGCAGAAGCCTAGCAAACCGTGTGCCGCCGTTTGGTGAAGTCATGCGGCAGGGGCGCCGGGGGCGGCAAACGGCCCGATCTCGCCGGGATCATCCCGGATCGCCGGGGCTCGCCGCGGATGGATGGTCCGACAAGGGCATCTTCTGCCGCCAAAATCGATTTTGCCGGTGCGCGCTGACCTTGATTTCTCGCGAGCGGTCGCTAACTTCGGAACATAATAGGAACTTTAACGCCGCCTTTCCACCTTTCCCCATTCACCCGGACAGCCATTCATGACCGAACCGGACAGCACCGGATCCCAACCAAGCCCGACCCGCGCCGACGCGATCGACGTCATGTATCATCAGGCGATGTTCACCCTGACGCCGTTCTTCATAGACGGGGCTAAAGGTGACCCAGCCAAAGCACGCGCTGCCGCGCGGGCGATGCTGCTCTCCTACAAGGCCGGTTCGGCCGTCGAAATTCAGCTTGCGGTCGAGTGCATCATGTTCGCCTACACCGCCATGGACAGCCTGCGGCAGGCCAAGGTGGATGATATGCCGGACGCAAGGCGCTTGCGCCTGCGCAACAGTGCGGTCGCCTTGCACCGGGAGAGCCACCGGAATCGTCAGGCGCTGGAGGCTTTCCGGAAAGCTCGCATAGCGGCATCCCCCGTGCGGCCCGCGCAAACCGAACCGCCGGCTGAACCGCCGGCACCGAACCCCGACTTCGATCCGAAGGCGAACATACGGAATTTCCTGAGGCATCTGACCGCGGGTGGCGAAACCTTCCCGGGTTTTCCCTCTCAACCGGATCCGGCGGCAGCCCAGGCGGCTCCGCCCCCGTTCATGAACCGCGAACAACGCCGGGCGGCCGAACTGGCGGCGCGGCGAGAGGCTCGGCGGGCACGGGGATAGACCGGGAACCATCGCCCCGATCGTCGCGGCGCACCCGCGATCGTCATGACCCGGCGTGTCCGGGCTACCTCTCGCGGCACGATTGCTTGGACGAGCCGTTCCCTGACGCCAGGGAAAGCAGACCCTTGACGCCTCCGATCAGTCCGTTAGCAGCATATCGCAGGAGAGGGGAGACGCGCCCATGCCACAACTGATCGCCGGAAACTGGAAAATGCACTGCCTCGCGGCCGAGGCCGTCGCCCTGGCCCAAGGCGTTGCCGCCGGTGCCCAAGGCATCGCCGCCGAACTGCTCGTGTGCCCAACCGCGCTGCACATCGCCGCCGTTGCCCAGGCGCTGCGAGGCTCCGCCGTCGCCGTCGGTGGCCAGGATTGCCACCAGGCGAGGCAAGGCGCGCACACCGGCGACATCGCCGGCCCGATGCTGCGCGACGCTGGCGCCACGTGGGTCATCCTCGGTCATTCCGAGCGCCGGCAGGATCACGGCGAAACCGACGAGTTGGTGCGCGAGAAGACCCTGGCCGCGGTCGAAGCCGGCCTGACCCCGATCGTCTGCGTCGGCGAAACCGCCGACCAACGCGCGGGCGGCCAGGAAACCGAGGTTGTCGGCTGGCAACTCGCCGGCAGCCTGCCGAAGCCCTTTACCGGCGTCGTCGCCTACGAACCCGTCTGGGCGATCGGTACGGGGCGGACCGCGACCGAGGAGGACGTCGCCATCATGCACGCCTTCATCCGTGACGAACTGGTCCGCCAGTTCGGTGATGCCGGTCGGACCATCCGCATCCTGTATGGCGGCTCGGTCAAAGCCGGCAACGCAGCGTCCCTGCTGGCCGTGCCGAATGTCGGCGGCGCCCTCGTCGGCGGCGCCAGCCTGAAGGCCGATGAGTTTCTAGCGATTGCCCGCGCCGCTCAGGCCGGGTAAGAGGCGCGCGCGGCAGTGCACTGTACTGCCGCGCTGTTCGTTTGAAAGTCCCGCGCGTTGAGCACCGTACTGCTGATCATCTACCTGTTCGTCGCCCTGGCCTTGATCGGCGTCGTCCTGATCCAGCGCAGTGAGGGCGGCGGGCTAGGCATTGGCAGCTCCCAGGGCATGGGTTCGTTCATGTCCGGCCGCGGCACCGCCAACCTGCTGACCCGCACGACCGCGATCCTGGCGGCGATCTTTCTGGCGCTGGCGCTGGTCCTGGCATTGTTGAACCGCGGCACCTCGTCGGCCACACGGTCGATTCTCGACACAACGGCGCCAGCCTCCACCCCGGCGCCACCGCCGCCCGCCGCGCCGCAAGGTCCGTCCGCGCCCACCAACTGATTGTTAGACGCATGTGTGAATTGCTCCCGACGGGCTTCCATTGGCCCGATTCGGTTTCGTATGATGGGCGCCCATGACGCGATATGTGTTTATCACTGGCGGCGTGGTTTCATCCCTTGGCAAAGGAATCGCCGCGGCGGCGCTTGGCGCGCTGCTCCAGGCGCGCGGTTACAAGGTCAAACTGCGAAAGCTTGACCCGTACCTGAACGTCGATCCGGGCACCATGAGCCCGTATCAGCACGGGGAGGTCTTCGTCACCGATGACGGCGCCGAGACCGATCTGGACCTGGGGCATTACGAACGCTTCACCGGCGTGCACGCCACCCGGTTGGACAACGCCACCACCGGGCGCATCTACCAGGACGTGATCGCCAAGGAACGCCGTGGCGACTACCTGGGGGCGACGGTGCAGGTGATCCCGCACATCACCGACTCCATCAAGGAAGTGGTGCTGCGCGATACCGACACGTCCGACTTCGTCCTGGTGGAGATCGGGGGCACCGTCGGCGACATCGAAAGCCTGCCGTTCCTGGAAGCCATCCGCCAGTTGGGCAACGAGCTTGGGCCGCAAGCCGCCATGTTCGTCCACCTGACCCTGGTGCCCTACATCCCCTCGGCCGGCGAGCTGAAAACCAAACCGACCCAGCACTCGGTGAAGGAGCTGCTGAATGTCGGCATCCAGCCACAGATGCTGCTGTGCCGCTGCGACCGGCCGATCCCGGACAATGAACGCCGCAAGATCGCGCTGTTCTGCAACGTCCGCCCAGAGGCGGTGATCCCGGCGCTGGACGTCGAAACCATCTACCAGGTGCCCATTGCCTACCACGACCAGGGCATGGATCGCGAAGTCCTGCGCCACTTCGGCCTGAACTTCGACCACGAGCCTGACCTGTCGCGCTGGCAGCGGATCGTCGATGTCGTGCATGCCCCCGAAGGCGAGGTCCGCATCGCCGTGGTGGGCAAATACACCAACCTGCTGGACAGCTATAAATCGCTGGCCGAGGCTCTGACCCATGGCGGCATCGCCAACCGGGTGAAGGTGCGCCTCGATTGGGTGGACAGCGAGATCTTCGAACAGCCAGGCACCGTTCACCGTCTGGAAGGGGTGCATGGCATCCTGGTGCCGGGCGGCTTCGGTGAGCGCGGCACACCGGGAAAGATCGAGGCGGTCCGCTTCGCCCGGGAGCGCAACGTGCCGTTCTTCGGCATCTGCTTCGGTATGCAGATGGCGGTGATCGAAGCGGCGCGGAACCTGGCCGGCCTGCATGACGCGTCCTCCACCGAGTTCGGCCCCTGCGACACCCCGGTCGTCGGCCTGCTAACCGAGTGGGCGCGCGGCAACGAGATCGAGCGCCGCTCGGAAACCGACGTCAAAGGCGGGACCATGCGGCTGGGTGCCTATCCGGCGAAATTGGGGGAAGGCAGCCTGGTCCGTTCCATCTACGGCGGTGCGCCGGTGATCGAGGAACGGCATCGCCACCGGTATGAAGTGAACGTCAACTTCCGGGCGCGCCTGGAGGCAACCGGCCTGCGTTTCTCCGGCATGTCGCCCGATGGCGTTCTGCCGGAGATCATCGAGCTGACCGGACATCCGTGGTTCGTCGGCGTGCAGTACCACCCGGAGCTGAAGTCCAAGCCGTTCGCGCCCCACCCGCTGTTCGCCGGGTTCATCGCCGCCGCGGTTCGTCAGGCACGGTTGGTCTGATACCGACCGCCGCTGTCGCCGACTCTTCCGGCGATAGCGGCGGTCGGTATCGCGCGCGGGGTTGGCGGGGCGGCCGCGCGCCAAACCAAGACTCATGCCGACCGCCGTTGATCCATTTTCATGGGTCAACATCAAGGGCGGTTGGTGTGACAGCGGCGGGTGTCGAACCCGCAATGACAAGCCGCGCCGACTATCTTCAGGCTGGCGGTGGAGCCTGAAAATGGTCCAGCTCTATGTTTAATCGTTTGAAGTAGCCTCTACCGTCCGATCACCCGCCGGAACAGCGCCAACTGCCCGGCCGTCGTCTCGTCCCAACTGAACGGCTCGGCATAGGCCCGCGTCGCCGCCCGGTCCGGCAATGCGGCGAACAGGCGCCGCACGCCGGCGGCGAGCCCGTCCGCGGTGTTCGGTTCATAGATCACGCCGGCCTCGGGCGCGCGCACGACCTCGGGATTGCCCCAGATGTTCGCCGCGATGACCGGGGTTCCGCAGGCCATCGATTCCAGCAGGACGTTCGCCCAGCCCTCCCGCGACGACGCCAGCACCGAGGCATCCGCTGCCCCATACAGCATTGGCAGGTCCTTGTGCGGCCTAGGCCCCAGCAGCCGCACGCGGTCACTCAACCCGTGTTGGGCGATGAGGGCCGACAACCGCTCCCGCTCCGGCCCTTCGCCGGCGATGATCAGTTCGAAGCCGGGAAGCTGGCGCATCGCCTCGATGGTACGGTGATGGCCCTTGCGCTCGATCAGGCCGCCGACGGATATCAGTGCGGGTCGCTTGAGACCCAGAGCCGCGCGGGCGGCCGATCGGTCTTCGGGAGGACGGAACAGATCGGTTTCCACACCGTTGCGCAGCACGGTCACCTTCTCGTCCGGTGCGCCGAGATCGACCAGCACCTGCTTCAGGGCCGCGCTGACCGCGACGAGGGCGCTCGCATCGCGAATTGCGCCCTGGATCAGGCGCCGAGGGATCTGGTACCGCGGAATCAGGTTCACATCGGTGCCGCGAGCAGTGATCACCACCGGCAACCCGAAGCGCCGGCCCAGCCAGGTCGCGGCGACGCCGTCCGGATACAGGTAATGGGCGTCGATCGCGTCGAACCGGTGGCCCTCGGCCAGCAGGCGCGCCACCTCGGGCACCATCGCCCGATACAGCAGCCAGGGCGCGACCGACATCCCGACCTTCGGGATGACCGGATAGCGTGGATGGCGGGTCTCTATGCCGTGCCGGGTTTCCGCCGCCGGCGCGTGCGCGTTCCGCGCCCAGTCGCCGAACCGGGGAGACGGGCAGGGGAACCACGGCACCGGGGCGAGCACGAGACTGGTTGCCTCGCCGCTGCCCACGAGGTGCCGCAGGCGGTTCTCCACGAAGATGCCGTGGTTCGGCCGGGCTTCGTGGGGGAACAGGGTCGAGAAGGTCAGCAGGCGGACGAGGTTCATCTCGATCGGCACTTATCCCCGGGGCTGGCTGATGGCGTGGAGGGCCGTCCCCAAAAGGATCCGGACAAATCAGCGCCCACGCCGGATCAGGAGCCTTTCGACAGATCGTCCAGCAGCTTCTGCGCCAGCGCCTTTTCCTTGAATTCGGACTGGTTGGCGACCACCGTCTCAAGCGCCTTCTTCGCCGCGTCCTTGTCGCCG
>JARLIN010000348.1 GCA_031291715.1 Rhodopila sp.
CAGATCGCCCCGCTGACCTACCCGCACCTCTCGCACACGGAAATCTTCGACAGCGTGGAAACCTTCTACAAAAAATTCTACTTCCGCGCCCCGAAGATCGCCTCGATCGTCAACGAAATGGTCCGCAGCCCGCAAATGATGAAACGCCGCCTGCGCGAGGGCGTCGAATTCTTCCAGTTCCTCCGCGAGCGCAATACGGCGGCATGAAGGAAGCAAGGCCAGGGGCGCTGCCCCTGGACCCCGCTAAGGGCTCGCCCTTAGAACCCTCTACTTGGTTTGGGAGGGGAAGCAGGGCCAACCCGGACCTCGCAAGGTCTCGGTTGGCCCTGCTTCCCCTCCCAAACAAATGGATGGCATCCAAAGGCCCTGCCTTTGGCGGGGGTCCAGGGGGCAGAGCCCCTTGGCCTTGCTTGCCTACATGACACGCGTTGTCGTCTCCGCGGACGATTTCGGGCTTTCCGAGGCCGTCAACGAAGGCATCGAGCGCGCCCACCGCGACGGGATATTGCAAGCGGCCAGCCTCATGGTTGCCGGCGCGGCTGCTGAGGACGCTGTGCGCCGGGCGCGCGCCATGCCGGGCTTGCGGGTCGGGCTGCATTTGGTGGTGATCGAGGGTCCGGCGGTGCTGGCGCCGGCCTTGATCCCCGATCTCGTGGACGCCCAGGGCCAGTTTCCGTCCGACCAGCTCAGGCTCGGCCTGAAATACTTCTTCCGCCCCGTCGTGCGGCGGCAGTTGGCCGCCGAGTTCCGCGCGCAATACGCCGCCTTCGCCACCACCGGCCTGGAGCTGGATCACGCCAACGCCCACAAGCACATGCACCTGCATCCCACCGTCGGGCGCATGCTGATCGGCATCGGCCGGGAGTTCGGCCTGCGCGCCGTCCGCGTTCCGGCCGAGCCGCTCGACATCCTGGCCGCCTGCGGCGAACCGGCCAGCTTCGGGGCGCGTGCCCTGTATCAATGGACCCGCCTGCTGCGCCGGCAGGCCCGCCGGGCCGGAATGGCGACGACCGACCAAGTGTTCGGCATCGCCTGGAGTGGCCACATGACCGCCGACCGGCTGCTGCGCCTGGCCGCGCATCTGCCGGACGGGACCAGCGAAATCTACTTCCACCCCGCCACCCGGCGCGACCGGACGCTAAACACGTTGATGCCCGGCTACGAACACGAAGCGGAACTCAGGGCCTTGCTGGATCCAGCCGTGCGAGCGGCATTGGCGCCCTGTTCCCACCCAGCGGACCGCCGGCCCGAGGCCGGCCGCGACCCCGCATAGCCCCATCATCGTCATGGCGAGCCCCCGCTTGGGGGCGCGGCGATACCCTTTCCGGTTTCGTCTCACGCATCTCTGCGTGCGACAACGTCGCATCAGCGGAGACAGCGTCCGCCACAGCACCCTCGTCCACAACGGGCCCGGCCGGCACGCCGGCTTCCGGCGCTGCCGCACCCGAAGCGCCGGACAATGCCGCCTCCATCATCCCGAGGGCGGCATGCTCCACCCATTCGGCGCGGTTCGCCGCCGCGTCATCCGCCGCGATCTTCTGGCGCACCGCCTGCAGCCGCAGCAGCAGGCGCAGCGCGCTCCGGCTTTCCCGCATCAGGCTCATCGCCTGGGCCCGGCATTGCCGCGCCACGTTGAACTCGAGCCGCCGCTCCCCGGCCAGCCGCAGGCAATCCAGCGCCCAGGCATCCGCCACGACGAACTGCGCCGCCAGCCGCCCCTCGGCCGCGTTGGCCGGCAGCAGCGAACCCACCGCCGCCATCGCCGCCCGGTCCCGCCGCCGCGCGTCCAACGGATCCCCCGATTCCGGCCGCGGCAAGGCCCCGCGCAGGGTCAGGATAATCTCATGAAAAGCCTCCCGGGGCAGCAATTGCCCCCAATTGGGTTGCGGGTCAGCCGGATAGTCGTGTGTGGGGTCCATCCCCTAACATACCGTCATTTCAAATAACGTGCAACCAAAAACTCCCATGCGGCGGATAAGCGAAGCGCAATCCGCCAACGCCACCCGCAATCACCCGCGGCCGGTCAAGGTCGGGCACCCAGGCCGGGCCAGCAGGGCGGTGCCAGGCGGATGGAAACGATGTATCGTGGATGCGCGTTCCGCGGTGCAATCAGAAGGAGGCGAACATGGGCAGGCTGGACGGCAAGGTTGCAGCGGTGACGGGCGGGGCATCGGGGATCGGCGAGGCAACGGTCAGGCGCTTCGTCGCCGAGGGCGCGAGCGTGGCATTCTGCGACCGGGACGCCGAGCGCGGCCAGCGCGTGGCGGCCGAGCTCGAGGCCGCCGGCGCCAAAATCGCCTTCACGCACGCCGACGTCGGCACCGAGGCCGCCTGCCTCGCCTTCGTCAACGGCGCCGCACAGAAATTCGGCCGCCTCGACATCCTCGTCAACAATGCCGGCATCCGCAAATACGAGACGGTCGACGTGGCGAGTGCGGCGAGCTGGAACGAGATCCTCAGCGTCAACCTGATGAGCTACGTCTTCTGCGCCAAGGCGGCGGTTCCGCTGATGCGCGCCAACCAGGGCGGCGCCCCAGGGGGAGCCCCAGGGGGAGCTATCGTCAACGTCGCCTCCGTACGTTCTGTCGTGGCAGGCGGCGGCAACCTGCAATACGACACCACCAAGGCCGCGGTCGCCGGCCTGACGCGCGCCCTCGCCGCCGACCACTCGGCCGAGGGCATCCGAGCCAACGCCGTCGGCCCCGGCCCGATCTTCACGCCGTTCCATGCGCGCCGCATCGAAGCGGCCGGCGAAACCATCGAGCAGTACAACGCCCGCGCCGCCCAAGGCACCATGCTGAAGCGCCCCGGCAGGGCCGAGGAGGTCGCCAGCGCGATCCTGTTCCTGGCCTCCGACGACGCCTCCTACGTCACCGGCGTCCTGCTGTTCGTGGACGGCGGCATGACGGCACTGTGAGGACTTTTCAGCCGGTGCTCACAGCTCCTATCGCCCAGTTTGCTTGGCTGCTCCCGCCTTCTGCGCTGTTGCTGGCGCTGACGATCCTGTCGCCGGCAGAGCAGCAGGTGTTGGCGGGCCGGGGATCCCGCCCGATCGAGATGCCGAGCGAATGGTAGCCGGGAGCGAACTGGCTCCTCGCGACCTAAGGCGGACGCGCCTGGACTGCGCATCGATTGGCTGCTCCTGGCCGAAAGGAGACTGGCAGGTTTGGAGCGAGCATGGGAAAGATGCTGCCGTTCGCGTGACCTCAGCGTCTGACGGCTCCCGACCCCAAGCGGTCCTTTGCCGAAATCGACTGGCTCACCGACGAACGATGTGGTGGAGTTTGGTGGAGCAACGCACGGGAGAAACATAGATGCTGGGACCCGGATGCAAAGGCGGAATGGTCATGCTGCTGATCGCGGCAGGGTTTATCGGCTGCGTCGCTAGCGCGGCTGAAGCTGCTATCCACGTCGAAGGACAGGTCCAGGCAGGTGGCGGTACCGTCGCCGGGTCCACGGTGAGCCTGTGGGCCGCCAGCGCCAGTGCGCCCGCGCGGCTGGCCCAGGCCACCACCGGCGCCGATGGAAGCTTCGTCGTGTCCGTCGATCAGACTCCCGATGGCGCGACCCTCTATCTCGCAGCGGTCGGCGGGACACCCGCCGTGAGCAAGCAGGGCGGGGACAATCCCGCCATCGCGCTGATGACGGTGCTGGGCGGGAACCCGCCGACCAAGGTAACGATCAACGAGATGACCACGGTCGCCTCGGTCTGGACCCACGCGCAATTTATCGACGGCATGGCGATCAAGGGATACGCGCTCGGCCTGCGCGTCGCTGCCGGCAATGTGCCAAACTTCGTCGATCTCTCGACCGGCGGCTACGGCGGCATGATCCAGGATGCACTCAACAGCACCCAGACGCCTACCATGGCCAACTTCGCCACGCTTTCGAACGTGCTGGCCGGTTGCGCGATCCGCGTGAAGCCTGATGCGTGCAGCAGCCTATTTGCTGCCGCGACCGGGCGCGATGGCAAGGCGCCAACCGACACACTGACCGCAGCGATCTCGATCGCGCACAACATGGCCTATAAGCCGGAACGTGTGTTCGCGCTGTTGGACGCGTTCTATCCGGTGCCGCCGGGCAAGCACCTGCGCGCAACGCCGTTCCTGCCCTATCTGAGCTTCGCACCGAGTGCGTGGGTCTTGCCGCTCAAGTTCTCCGGTGGCGGCAACGCGGGCGGCGCAAAAATCATGTTCGACAGCGCGGGTAACGCCTGGAGCGGCGATAATTTTCTCGTCGGGTGGCAGGGGCACGACGACTTATGGGACGGCAATTTGTCGAAGTTCGCTCCGGACGGTCGCCCGCTTTCACCGATGACCACCGGATTTACCGGCGGCGGTCTGCTCGGTCCCGGGTTCGGCACGGCCATCGACGCGAACGACCGCGTCTGGGCAACCAGCACCAGTGGCCAGACGATCTCCCTGTTCGACAAGACCGGCAAACCGCTGTCGCCGCCCGAGGGTTACAATTTTGGCGGCAAGCTCCGTACGATGCAGGGCATCATCGTCACACCCAATGGCGATGTCTGGGCACTGGACTTCGGTGACGACAAGGTCGTCTACATGCCGAAGGGCGACCCGAGCCAGGCGAAGTTCTATTGCCAGTCAACCGACGGCAGCCCCAACAAGGACAGTCCGTGCCAGTTGAACGGTCCGTTTCATCTTGCGATCGATCAGCAGAACCGGATCTGGATCACCAATGCGATCGGCGACACCGTCACACGCTTTCCGGCGAGCGACCCGACCAAAATCGAAGTGTTTCCCACCGGCGGTGGCAGCGGCAAGGGCATGGCGATCGACAGCAAGGGCAACGCCTGGATCACCAATACCATAGGCTCGGGACTTGATCTGGAAACCAAGGCGCGCCTGCTCTACCTCAAGCTGACCGGTGCAACGCTATCGGCGATCGACAGGGTTGCGCTGGAAGATCTGGTTTCGCACCCGGGCCTGGGAAGCGTGTCGGTGCTGCGTCCTGACGGGAGCCCCATGCCGGGATCGCCCTTCAATCCCGGCAGCATCTGGGGCGCCTGGGCGGTGTCGATCGACGGCAACGATCATGCCTGGGTCTCCAACTTCGCACCCGGCGGCGGGCTTACCGAATTGTGCGGCGCGCGCACCGCGACTTGCCGGGGAGGCAAGCACACCGGCGATCCGATTTCCCCGCCCGGCGGCTACAAAGGTGGCGGCATGCAATTCCTGGTCGATGCCTCCATCGATCCAGCTGGCGACGTGTGGGTGTCGAACAACTGGCAGGATGAGTGGTCTTGTTACGGCAAGCCCGATGAGGGGGTTTCG
>JARLIN010000349.1 GCA_031291715.1 Rhodopila sp.
CGAGCCGGGGAAAAGCCTCAGTCATGGCGGGCGTCCTCCGCGATCCTTGTCACCCTGACGATGGCAGGATCGCTGAACGGGTCAAGCGCGCAGCGCGCGGCGCTGGAAAAGGAGTACATGACGGCGCCCGCGCCACCGGCCTGGAACCAGTGCTTTACACCGGGCTGGAGGGTGAGCTGATCGCCGGGCCGCATGACGACTTCGTGCCTGACGGTATAGCAGTCGCCCTTACCGGCCGGAACATGACCGTACGCAACAGTTTCCTCACCGGGAACGTACACGTAAGCGGTACCGTCGATCACCCTGATGGTCTCTTCCTTTCCAGGGTCCTCGCCAACGGCGGTATGCCAGTGCTCGGGCAGGGTCTGTTCGGGAAACAGGGCGATGACCTTGGCGCTTACCCGCTCGGTGTTGAAGAAGGAAACGATCTGGGCGCCTTCGACGCCCAGACGGTCGAGGCCGAAGTCGGCCACATCCATCTGTTCCACTTCCCGTTCCGTCAGTCTCACTCCGGCACGGCGCATCATGGCCGCCGCGCGGTCACGAGCCGCGGTGTGTTGCTTGCGCGTGAGCATGGAACATCCTCCCTGGCTACTTCGCTTTCCATTCCGGGGCCCGGTTCTGTTCCCGTGCCGTCACCGCCTCGGCAGCGTCTTCCGACTTCAGCAGCGTAACCAGCATGCTCAGCCCGCATTCCAACTGCCGCTGGTAGTTCAGGGCGTCGGCCTCATAATATAGCCGCTTGCAGGCCGCCATCGCCGTCGGGCTGGACTGGCCGAGGCGGTTGGCCACCGCCATTGCCTTCGCCATCACCTCGCCCGGCGCACACACCCAGTTGACCAGCCCGATCTCGACCGCCCTCGATGCCGGGATGGCCTCGCCGAGCAGCGACCACTCCATGACCCCCTTGCGCGACAGGAACCTTGTAAGGCCGGTGAGCGCCATCATCGGGGCGAGGCCGAAGTTCATCTCCGGCACGGCGAAGGTGGCCTCGCTTGAGGCCACGGCAAGATCGCACGCCTCCACGAGGTTGGACCCGCCGCCGTGGGCATGGCCCTGCACCGCGGCGATGACCGGTTTGCGCAGCCTCACGATGGCCGTGTGGAACCGGACGAAGCGGTCGCCGAAGGCGCGAATGTCCACCGGACTTTCGGTTCGACAATCCCCCAGTTCACCGCCGTTGCAGAAATACTCGCCCACCGCAGTCAGGATGACGACCCGGCAATCCGGCGCGGCCTCGGCTGCCTCCAGGGCATCGACCAGTTCGTCGAGGCACTGGTTGCTGAGCTTGTTGGTCTGGGCGGGACGATTGATCGTCAGGATGCGGACGGCGCCTTCCGTCGCAACCAAGATCGATGAATACGGCAACCCAGTCATCTCCTCGGTCATCGGTCATCAAGCCTGCGTCACGCCCGGGTACTCCCTGACGAAGGAACGCACGTAGTCGAGGATTTCGAAGGCGTCCTTGTTCTGCATCATTTGGAACAAAAGCTTTTCGTCCATGGCATCGACGATGTCGAACACGTAGTCCATCCACTCGAACGTCTTTCCCATGATGCGGATGGGGTCATGGCGCTGCGGGAAGACGTCGGCGGTGATCCAGCCCTGGTAGTTGACCCGCTTGAGATACAGGGCAAACTCGATGTAATCCCACAGGTTGACCGTCGCCGGCACCATGTCCCAGTCCCAGTTGCGGTAGTTGTCGTTGATGTGGACATAGAACAGCTTGCCGGTGGTCCCCAGGAAGGCCACCGAGTCGGCGGGAATCTCCAGGCATTGCAGGGCGTGGCCGGCGTCCAGCGTGACGCCCACATTCTCCCGGCCGACCAGGGCGCAGAAATAGGCCATCTTGCCCGCATTGTTGAGCAGGCAGTGCACTCTCGGTTCGGACGCCTTGTATTCGAGGCTGATCTTCACGTCCGACCGGTAGTCGGCGCACTCCGTCACCCCCGCAAGGGTGTCGTTGAAGGCGCGGATGTAGTCGAGTTCGAAGGGGTAATCGGCGCCGTCGTTGAGGAAGGCGCTGGTGACGATGTTGCAGCCAAGTTCGGCGGCACAATCCATCGCCGTCTTCATGTGACGGATGGCATCCTTGCGGATCGCGGCATCGGGATTGGAGAACGTGCCGAACCTCCAGGTCTCGTCGGACTTGATGTTGAGATTGACGGTGGATACGCCCAGATTATATTGTTGTAACAATGACTTGAGCTTGACCGGGTCGGAAAAATTCTGCGGATAGACGACCTCGACTCCGGAGCAGCCCTTGATGCGGCTCGCCATCTCCAGCATGACTTCCATCTCTCGGGGCGGCTGGTAGTCGATGAAGCGATCCTTGAGGCGCCCCAGAAATCCCGTGATGACAGCGTATTTTCTCTCCACGTAAACCTCCTCAACAAGCTCGGTGAGCTATCGCGTTGACATATGAAGCATTTGCGGCAGGACGAGACTGAACCAGGGAACGAACGCAACCGCGAGCAGACCGAAGAACAGGAGAACAAGATAGGGGGCCAACGCCCGGCCTGTATCCTCCATCGACGTCTCTGTTATCGCACAGGTGACATAGATGCCGATGCCCACCGGCGGCGTGAACGTGCCAAATCCCATGGCGATGATGAGCACCAGGCCGTAGTGCACCGGCGTGATGCCGAACTTCACGGCGATCGGCATGAGCATCGGGGCGAATATCAGGAGCGCTGGCAGCCCCTCGAGCAGGGCGCCCGTCACGATCAGGATGACGACGCTTCCCATCAGGAACACCGTGGTGCTGCCGCCCAGCGACAGCAACGCCGTGGCGATTTTCTCCGGCAGGTTGGCGGCTGCCAGCGACCACGAAAACGCCGAAGCGGCGCTGATGATGAACAGGATCATGCCGGCGGTCGTCGTGGTCTCGACAACCGTCAGCCAGAACTGCCTGGCGCCCATTTCCCGATAGAACACGACGGCCAATACCAGCGCGTATACCACCGCGGCCGATGAAATCTCGGTCGGCGTGGCGACGCCTCCCATGATGCCGGCGACGAGGAAAACCGGCACCAGAAGCGGCGGAATGGCGATGAGCGTGGCCCGCACGGCTTGCCTCAGGGGCACCCTGAGGCCGAAGGGGAAATTGAGCTGCCTGGCGCGGAAATACACCAGCATCATCAGGCAGACCGCCATGAAGGCCGCCGGGACCAGGCCGGCAACGAACATCGTGCCGACGGAAACGGTAGTGATCGCCCCCATGACCAGCATGGGTATGCTGGGCGGGATGGTCTCGCCCATGATGGCCGAAGCCGCCAGCACGGCCGCCGCTTCGTTCATGCTGTAGCCGTTCCGGCGCAGCATTCCCTTCATCGATGAGCCTACCGCGGCGACGTCGGCCACTTTCGAGCCCGAAATCCCCGAGACGATGTACATCGCGACAACGATCACCTGCAGCAGGCCGCCGCGCAGGCGGCCGATGAGCGCGATGACACAATCGGCCAGCCGGCGGCTCAGGCCGCCTTCGGTCATGATGAAGCCGGCGTAGACGAAGAACGGGATGGTCAGCAGCACATAGCCGAGGATGCCGCCGTACATGGTCTGCGGCACCGACTTCGGCGGGGCCTGCCCGGTAATGAACAGGAAAAACATGGCAGTGAGCGCCAGGCAGAAACCGATCGGCACGCCAATCAGGAGCCACCCGACGAAAACGATCAGCGTTGCCCACAGCGTCGGCGAATTCATGCCGAGCGGACCGGTCGCCTCGCGGAAACAATAGAGCGCGGCAAACGAAAGCAACACCACCACCGCGGACAGCAGGGTTTGCCCGCGCGGCCGCTGCCACAGCCGTTGGCAGCCGACGAGGCAGATCAGCACCATGCCCACCGGCAACGGCGCCATGAACCATGCCTCCGGCACCTCCATGATCGGCGACAGCATTTCCATGCGGGACTGGACCAGCGGCAGGCACAGGTAGAAGGCGAGCGCCGCGAACAGGATGATGTGCCAGTCGACGACCGCGGCGAGGAACCGCTGCCTGTCCGGCGACAGCCGCTGGACCAGAACCTCGACCGCCATGTGCTTGTTGCGCGAATAGGCCACCGCACCGCCGACAAAGGCCAGCATGGTGAGGGTGATCATCGAGATCTCCTGGCCCCACAATGGCTGATAGTCAAACAGATAGCGGCTGACGACCGTAAAGAACATGATGCCGAGCTGCCCCAGCAAGGCGAGCGCCAGCAGGATGTCCAGCACCCCGTTCAAACAACGCTGGAAGCGCCCGCCGCTTGCTCCGAGGCCGAGAAGATCGCGATCCACGATGCCGCCGTCGACCAAAAGGCTGGCTTCCGGCTCGGGCATCGGCGACACCTCCAGATATGGCAGCGATTGCCCGCGGGCCTGCGGGAAAACCGACGCGACAGCCGTGCGGGCCGGCGCGCGACCCGCGGGAAAGCGGCCCCACGGCCGCTCTCCCGCCGCAACGCCGCTACTTGACGGCCTGAATCTGCTCGATAAACGTCTTGGCTTCGTCGCCATAGGTCTTGGCGTATTCGGCGTACAGCGGCTTGGCCTTTTCCATGAAGGCCAGCTTGTCGACGTCGTTGACCTGCATGCCGGCTTCCTTCAGCGAGGCCACGAGCTTGATATCCTGCTGGTCGTTGAAGTCCCGCTGGAACATGCCGGCTTCGACGGCTGCCGCGGTGATCAGTTTCTGAGTGTCGGCCGGCAGCTTGTCCCACAACGGCCCGCTGTACATGAACATGTGGACAAGGAACTGGTGCCCGCTCAGCGACAGGTACTTCTGCGCCTCATACAGCTTCGAGGCGTAAATGTTGGACGGCGGGTTCTCCTGGCCGTCGAACACGCCCTGCTTCAGCGCCATGTAGAGTTCGGTGAAGGCCAGCGGCGCGGGATTGGCCCCAAAGGCCTTGAAGGCGTCGATACTGACTTTTTGTTCGGGAACGCGGATCTTCAGACCTTTCAGGTCATCCGGCTTGGTAATCGGCCGGACGTTGTTGGTGATGTCGCGCAGTCCCGCTTCCCAGTAAGCCAGCACGTGCACATTCTTCTTGTTCACGCGCTCGGCAATCTGTTTGCCGATGGGCCCGTCGACCACCCGGAAGGCATGCGGGCCATCGCGGAACAAGTACGGCAGCTCGAAAATATTGAGCAGGGGATCGTAGGACGAGAAGAAGCCGATGGTAACCATGGATATCTCCAGGGTACCCGAGCGCAGGGCCTCGACAAAATCGCGCTGCGAGCCAAGCTGTCCGGCCGGGTGGACCTGAACCTCGATTTGCCCTTTGCTGCTGGCTTCAAGTATATCCTTGAACTTCCGCGAGCCGACGTTTTCCGGGTGATCCGGCGCCGTGCCCGTGGCGATGCGGATGACGAGTTTGTCCGCCGCCTTGAGCGCCGGGAATCCGGCCAGAGCGGACAAGGCGGATCCCGCCGCGATGGACAGGGCCGTTCTTCTTTTCATGTTCGTTCCTCCGTTCACACTTTTCGTTCTGGCGCGTTCCTGTGCCAGCGCGCGGCGTCAGGCGCTCCCTTCAGCTTGTCTTGGCCGCCTTTCTTGCCCGCTCCAGAATCTGGGCCGACGTTTCCGCCGGAATGTACATCGCCACCAGTTTCATGGTCTCGTCGCAGTAATTGCGCATGTCGTGCATGGTCTTCGGCGGCGCGACGATCAGCACGTCCGGCTTCAGATCGAATTCCTCATCGCCGATCGTGCACTTACCATAGCCGGTAATGATGTACATCATCTCGACGCCAGGGTGCATGTGGAAATCGGTCTTGCCCCCGTTCGGGGCGATAACGCAGTGGCTGACCGTCATCCCCGAAACGATTTCCTGCGTATCCGGCGCGAGCAATACGCGGATAATCCGCTCATATGGAGCTGGGATATGTACCGCTTCTTTACCAAAGGCCTCGATAACGGGCATTCCGGATCCTCCCTGGGAAATACAGACACGGCTATGGGGCGGTCTGTGGGACTTGCCCCGGGGCTTCGCGTGCGCCACCGCCCTTCGGCAACCGCCCTGAGAACACACCACACGCCCGGGGTCTTAGCCCTGGTACGCACAATTACCCTACGAGGTGATTCTAGCACCGTCAAACGCATTAAATTCGCGTTCGGATCAACCGAACTCATCCGACATACTCGTCCCACCGCCACCCACCGGCCATGCGGACCTGGGCATGCCAGACGATCTACTTCGCCATGAGGCTCAGCCCGTCCACATCGGTAACCTGGTCCGACCGTCCCACGTAGGTGTAACGATCCTTGAAAGCCCACACCGAGGTTTCCCAGTATAGCGGGATGATGGCGTTGTCGGTCAGCGCGATCCGGGTCGCCTCCTGTAGCCGCCGGTCGCGGCTGGGCTCGTCAAGGTCGGTCAGCGCCGGCAGGAAGGCGTTATCGAACGCCTCGCTGTGGTAGCTGCCATAGTTCGACCCGCCGATGCCGCGCGCCAGATCGGTCGTCACCACCCAGGTGCGCAGCACGGATATCGTCGACAACGGGCTGTAACCCCAGCCGCCCATGGCCAGGCTGAACTCGCGCTTCGCGCGGCGCGGGAAGAACATGGTCTGCGTCATCGCGTCCACCTTGGCGCGGATGCCGACGCGCGAGAGGAACTGGCCGAGCGCCTGCACCACTTTCGCGTCGTTGATGTAGCGGTCGTTGGTGGCCGAGATGGTGAGGTCGAAACCATTGGGATAGCCCGCCTCGGCGAGCAGTTGGCGGGCGCGGGCGGGGTCGAAAGCGAGCTTCGGCGGCGCGGCCAGGTGGCCCGGAAGCCCTTCCGTCACGTACTGGTCGGCCGGCACGGCCAGCCCGTCCATCAGGCGCTCGGCGATGGCGCGGCGGTCGATCGCCAGCGAGATCGCCTCGCGCACCCGCTTATCCGCCAGCGGGTTCTTGCCGCCCGCCTCCACCAGGGGGCTCGGCGTGCGGCCGATGTCGGGCTGCAGGAAGATGATGCGGTCCGACGGCGTGGTGGTGTAGGCCAGCCCACCCTTGACCTTGATGGCCGGCAGGTCCTGCGCCGCGGGGTTCTCGATCAGGTCGTAATCGCCGGCCAGCAATCCCGCGGTGCGCGCGCCGGTATTCGGCACGGGCCGGATGGTCACCCGGTCCCAATGGGGCGGGGCGCCGAAATAGGTGCGGTTGGCTTCCAGCACCGCCACGTCGCCGCTCACATAGCGGGTCAGGCGATACGGACCGGTGCCGTTGGCCATCTTCAGGTTGTCGAAATCCGACGACGGCGGCAACGGCACGCCGCATTGGTTGGCCGGATCGAAGCGGATGTCGGCGGCGGCCCCGGCGGTGTGCGCCGACAGCACGGAATAGCCGGCCAGCAGCGCCGGCACGGTCGGGTCGGGCTCGTGGGTGTGAAATACAATTGTATGCGGGCCGATCACCTCCGCCATGGCCACCGTCTTCGGCACCTCGACGAAGGACTGCGTCGGACCCACCGCCTTCAACGTCCGGCAAAGGCTGTAGATGACGTCATTGGCGGTGAACGGGGTGCCGTCCTGAAAATTCGTGCTGACCAGGTGAAACACCCAGGTGCGATCGTCCTTCACCTCCCACGACTCCGCCAGGCCCGGCCCGACGGCGCCCTTCGGGTCGGTGCGGGTCAGCGCGCTGAACACATGGTACGCCAGCGTGTTGTTGGGCGTCACCGCGTGGAAGTGGGGATCGGCCGAGGAAGCGGCGGCGGCCCAGGCCACGGTGATGTCGGCCGCGCGCGCGGGCACGCAGGCGGCCGTGGCCAGCAACAACGCGGCGGTGCCGCCTGCCAGGATGTTGTGCATGATCCGCTCCCTCAATGACCGGCGCGTGGGCCGTCATAGCGCGATTCCGGTCATGCCGGGATGCGAAAGCGTAGCCCCGTCACGCTCGTGCCGCGGCTGACCGCATGACGCGTTCGCGATGCCAGGCGTACAGCCCGCTCGCCACCACGATGGCGCCGCCGGCCACGGTCCAGCGATCCGGCACGTCGCCGAACACGACCACCCCCAGCACCGTCACCCAGAGCAGCAGCGTGTAGCTGTAGGGTTGGGTGGCGGCCGCCTCGGTCGCCGCCATCGAGAGGGTCAGCGCCAGGCTGCCGAGACAGCTCAGAGCCGCGATCGCGGCCAGCAGCACCCAGGCCAGGCCGGTCGGTGGCGTCCAGCCGGGCAGGCCGACGAAACTGGTCAGCACCAGGCCGACACCGGCCGACCACAGCAGCGTCGTTTCGTTGCTGTCGGTTCGGCTGCACAGGCGCAGCAGGATCTGAAACAGCCCCCACATGAAGGCGCCGGCCAGCGGCAGCAGCAGCGCCAGGTTCAGGTTGGTAAAGCCCGGCCGGATGATCAGCAGCACTCCGGCGAACCCGGCCAGTACGGCCAGCCAGCGATCCCGGCCCACCCGTTCGCCGAGCAGCGGCGCCGACAGGGCGACGACGAAAAGCGGCGAGGACGCCCCGACCGAATGGGCGTCCGCCAGCGGCAGGTAACGGAAGGCCAGGACGAAGGCGGCGCTTTCCACCACCGCCAGCGCGGCGCGCCCGGCCTGCAACCAGGGCCGCCTGCTGCGCAAGGCCCGCCGCAGCCCGCCCCGGCGGTACGCCAGCAGGGCGGCAAAGGCGGTGAACACGACCATACGCACGAACAGCACCTGCGCCACGCCATAGTCGTGGATGAAGTACTTGGTGCAGGCATCCATGCTGGCAAAGCACAGCATCGAGGCGACCATCAGCAACGCCCCGATCGTGTAGCCGCGCGCAGAA
>JARLIN010000350.1 GCA_031291715.1 Rhodopila sp.
ATGCGGGCCGCCGAACTGATGGTGCAGGCGGGGCTTGCCAAGTTCGAGGCCGGCCAGACCCCCGGCGAGGAAGCCAACATGGCGAAGATGCTCGCCGCCGAGGCGTCCTGGGCCGCCGGCGAGGCCTGCATCCAGACCCATGGCGGCTTCGGTTTCGCCGAGGAATACGACATCGAGCGCAAGTTCCGCGAGACGCGGCTTTACCAGGTCGCCCCGATCAGCACCAACCTGATCCTCTCCTACCTCGCCGAACACGTGCTCGGACTGCCGCGGAGCTACTGAGCATGAACCGACCTCTGGAAGGCCTGCTCGTCGTCTCGCTCGAACAGGCGGTCGCCGCGCCGTATTGCAGTTCCCGCCTTGCGGATGCTGGCGCACGGGTCATCAAGATCGAACGGCCGGAGGGCGACTTTGCCCGCGGCTACGATCGCGCGGCAAGCGGCCTGTCGAGCTATTTCGTGTGGCTCAACCGCGGCAAGCAGAGCCTGGTCGCGGACATCAAGGCGCCGGCCGATGCCGCGCTGCTGGACAGCATCCTCGCGAAGGCCGACGTGTTCATCCAGAACCTCGCACCCGGTGCGGCCGCACGGTCCGGCTTCGGGTCGGACGCATTGCGCGCGCGCTATCCCCGGCTGATCACGGTCGATATCTCCGGCTACGGCGATACCGGCGAATACGCCACGATGAAGGCCTACGACCTGCTGGTGCAGGCGGAATCGGGACTGGCGATGATCACCGGCCATCCCGCGGGGCCCGGGCGCGTCGGCGTTTCGGCCTGCGACATCGCCTGCGGCATGGCCGCCCATGCCGGCGTGCTGGAGGCACTGATCGCCCGCGGCATCACCGGCCAGGGCAAAGGGCTGAAGGTCAGCCTGTTCGACGGCATGGCGGATTGGATGAACGTGCCGCTGCTGTTCTTCGAAGGCACCGGTAAGGCGCCCGAACGGCTGGGCCTGGCGCATCCGTCGATCTGCCCGTACGGCGCGTTCCCGACCTCGGACGGTGCGCTGGTGCTGATCTCCATCCAGAACGAGCGCGAATGGGCCGAGTTCTGCGCCCGCTTCCTGGACGAGCCGGACCTGCCGCAGCGCGAGGGGTTCCAGACCAACGTCATCCGGGTGGCCCACCGCGCGGTGGTGGATGCCCATGTGGGCACGATGTTCGCGCGGCTGACGCGGGACCAGGCAGCGGCGAAATTGCGGGCTGTCGGCACCGCGTATGGGTTCGTCAACGACGTGGCGGCGTTCTCGCACCACCCGGCGCTGCGCCGGGTGGTGGTCGGCACACCGAACGGACCCGTCTCGCTTGCGGCGCCGCCCGTGATGATCTCCGACGGCCCGCGTGCACTTGGGCCGGTGCCAGCGATTGGGGAGCATTCGGCGGCGATCCGGGCTGAGTTCGAGGAGTAGGGCGTTTGGTTTTGTTGGTGGTTGCCGATGCCGATCAAGATTCCCGATAAGCTGCCTGCGTTCCAAGCCCTGGTGAACGAGGGTGTGCGGGTGATGACCGAGGCGGTGGCGATCCGTCAGGACATCCGCCCGCTCCAGATCGGCTTGCTCAACCTAATGCCGAACAAGATCAGGACCGAACTGCAGATGGCACGCCTCCTCGGGGCCTCGCCGCTGCAGATCGAACTCTCGCTGATCCGGATCGGCAATCACAAGCCAAGGAACACCTCGGAAGACCACCTGCGCGCATTCTATCAGACCTGGGAAAGGGCCAGAGAGCGGAAATTCGACGGCTTCATCGTCACCGGCACGCCGGTCGAGACGATCCCCTATGAAGACGTTACCTATTGGCAGGAAATGCAGCAGATCTTCGCGTGGACGCAAACCAACGTGCATGCGACGATGAATATCTGCTGGGGGGCGATGGCAGCGCTGTATCATTTTCACGGCGTCCCGAAGAACCAGCTCACGGAAAAGGCCTTCGGGGTCTACCGGCAGACGATCTTGAAGCCGTCATCGCCGTATCTCAATGGGTTCTCCGACGACTTTGCCGTTCCTGTCTCGCGCTGGGCTGAGATCAGAGCTGCGGATCTTGCCGGTCGTCCCGGTCTGACGCCGTTGGCACAGTCCGACGAGAAAGGGGTTTCCATCGTCGAGGACCGCGAATGTCGACGGCTCTATGTGCTTGATCATCTTGAATACGATTCGGAATCCCTCGCGGACGAATATTTTCGTGACATTGCGGCCAAGGTGCCGATCAGGATGCCGTTCAACTACTTTCCCAACGACGATGCGTCGTTGCCGCCTGCGAACCGCTGGCGGTCGCATGCGCATTTGCTACTCTCCAATTGGATCAACGAAATCTATCAGACGACACCGTTCGATATCGGCCTGATCGGCAAGTGCTGACAGCGGGGCGGTGACGTCGAAGGGGCGCTATCCCGCCGGTCGGTTCCGCCTGTGATCGTCAAAGAAAATATCAGTGGAGATTTCATCCACCGAACGACAGCCCGTGTAGGCCATTGTCTTGTCCATCTCCGTCTTCAGGATGCCGATCGCCTGCGCCGCGCCAGCCTCCCCGCCGGCCGCTGTTCCATACAGCGTTGCCCGCCCGGTCAGCACCGCCTTCGCCCCCAGCGCGAGCGCCTTGACGATGTCCGACCCGCGCCGAATGCCGGAATCCAGCAGCACGGTGGCTCGATCGCCAACCGCCTGAGCGATGTCCGGCAGCACCGCCAGCGTGGCGGCGGCGCTGTCCATGTTGCGCCCGCCATGGTTGGACACGATCAGCCCGTCCACGCCGTAGCTGACTGCCTTCAGCGCATCGTCCACCCGGTTGACGCCTTTCAGCATCAGCGTACCCGGCCAGATGTCGCGGAAATGCGCGATGTCCGCCCAGTTTAGCGAATCGTGGTTCATCTCCTCCCGTCTGCCGGCCATGCCGCTGACGATGGTACCCTGGAACTGTGCCGGGTAGTTCTCGTGTTTCGGCATCCCGCCGTTCGCGAGATAGCGGCCCATGACGCCCAGCGTCCAGGACGGGTGGCGCGCGATGTCCAGCATGAAGCGCGGCGAGGGATTGAACGGCAGCGCGAAGCCATTCCGCGCATTGTATTCGCGGTTGCCCGGCACGGCCGAGTCCACCGTGACGATCAGCGCCTCGTAGCCGGCGCGTTTGGCACGTTCAATCATCTCATAGGACAGGTCGCGGCGCTTCCAGACATAGAGCTGGAACCACAACCTTCCGCCGAATTCCGTCAGCGTCTCCATTGCAGTCATCGACGTGGTGGACAGCGTCAGCGGCACGCCCGCCTTGGCCGCTGCGCGTGCGAGTTGGACCTCGCCGCGATACCAGCACAGCCCGGCCGCCCCTGTTGGCGCGATCACCAGCGGCAGCGCGGCCGGCTTGCCGAACAATGTGGCGGCTGTAGAGCGTCCGGAGACATCGACCAGCGCGCGATGGCGCAGCTTGATATCCTCGAACGCGGAGCGGTTCTCGCGCACCGCGATGTGGTCCTCGGTGGCGCGGTCGACGAACTCGAACACGCCGCGCGGCAGGCGACGCTTCGCCGCCGCCCGCAGGTCGTGGATATTGTAGCAGCGATCGAGCGTGGCCATGGCTCAGTCCGCCATCATCCGGTTGCGTTCGCGGTCGCCGAAGAAGATGTCGGTGGAGATTTCATCGACGCCGTTGCAGCCGGTATAGGCCATCGTCTTGTCCATCTCTGTCTTGATGATGGAGATGGCGTGCGATGCTCCGGCCTCGCCGCCGACCGCCGTGCCGTATAGCGTGGCGCGCCCGGTCAGTACGCATTTGGCACCGAGCGCCGTGGCTTTGACGATGTCGGAGCCGCGGCGGACGCCTGAGTCGAGCAGCACGGTGGCGCGGTCGCCCACTGCCTCGGCAATTTCCGGCAGCATGTCGATGGTGGCCGCGGCGCTGTCCATGTTGCGCCCGCCGTGGTTGGACACGATTAACCCGTCTACCCCCGCGCCGACCGCTTTCAGCGCGTCGTCCACCCGGTTGATGCCCTTCAGCATCAGGATGCCCGGCCATTTGTCGCGGAAGATCTTGATGTCGTCCCAGTTCAGCGAGTCCTGGCGCATCACTTCCCTGGTGTGC
>JARLIN010000351.1 GCA_031291715.1 Rhodopila sp.
GAGGCGCCGGTGACAAGGGCGACGCGGCCGGTCAGATCGGGAATGAGCATCATCGTAGGCTCCTTGGTGATACATCAGACGACGAGGCTGGTCGTCGGAGGCCGCTGGATCATACTCTCGCTAACTAAAGGTTAGGGGGTGGGGCGCCCCCTCCAGGTCGATACCATCTGCCCGGATTCGCGCCGCGTTGCCAATGCGGCGCCCCCGGATGTAACCGCCCAGGCCGCATAAAGAGCGATGAACGGCATCAGCGCGAAATGAAAGCGTGACTGTCCGGAGAACACGATCGAAATCATCGTAAAATAGGCCATCAGGCACCAGCCTGAGTAACTCCAGACTGGCAATGATCGCCGCCGTCGCAGCAACGCCGGCAAAGACACGATGCTCAACCCGAGAACGACCCAATAGATCATCTGATTGAGGGCACGCACGGCTCGAAACAGAACCCTATATGTTTCGTAATCGCGATAACCCTTCTGGTACATCCACTCCGCCTCCCCATCGCCGGACCATAACAGCCAGACTTTGGCCGGGATCAGTTTGAGGAAGGCAACCTTGTTCTGCTCGATCCAATGCCAAGCCCGCTCTCGCGCGACCCGGTCGGTCTGCACCTGGTTGCGGGGATCCGTCGACAGGTCCGTCACCAGCGTATCCCCCGGCGTGAAGCCGCCCCGCGCGCTCGGGTTGTTACCGGTCAGCAGGGTGTAGCCACCGTTGGTCGAAATCGGAATGAACGCGTCGAACACCGCGTAGTTCCGGGTTATCCACGGCACAATGACAACCATCATTGCGACACTCGTCAAAGCGACGGTTCTGACATAAGCCCCAAGGCCACGCCAACCGGCACGAAAAATAAGCAATGGAAGTGCAATGAGAACCGGAAGGAAGACCGCCTGGGATTTGGTCAAAGCCGCTACGCCGAACACCAGGCCAGCCGCCAGTAATGCGACTGAGGATTGTGACAGCATCATTAGAAAGCCCAGCAACAGCAGAAATTCAAAAAAAATCTCGACCGACAACAACGGTACATAACCAATCTGATTGGGCAGAACCGCTATCAGCAACGCGGCCAATCGCCATACGCCACTGCTCGGAAATAGCCGCCTCCCAATTGCCGCCACAAGGCACACATTGAGGGTCGAGAGGACGAGATTCGCGCATTGCCCGACGACAACATGCGGGCCGAACAGGCGCAAAAGGCCACCCAGAAAGCCGGGCCACCCGACCGGCCAGAACGCTGTCAAAACGCCTCCCTCCGCATAACCGGCGCCTGCGGCAATTTCCTTCGCGCGGTCAAAATACCATCCGAAATCGGACGTCGGCGCGACATCGATCATCAGCAGCGGCAATCGCACCAGGACACTTAGCAAGCAAACAGACAAAATGAATGTTCCGTCCCCGCGGCAAAGCCGCCTGACTAGCGGTCGGCTTTGTCCAACGATCACGGTCAATCAATCTCCGGAGATATTGTGTACGCTTCGATGCCATTCGAATCATGGCATCGGCATCGGTGTCAAATCATTCCCGAACCAAACCCTAAGGCGGTTTGCGGCTATGTCCCGCTACGCGGCCCATACGTCTTGAACCGTTCCTGTGCATCCAGCATTTCCTGTGCGGTCAGCAGCCGGGGTTTTCCCGCCGACAGTGCCAGCAGATACTGCCGGCACAGCGTCTCCAGCAGTACCGCCCGAGACAACGCCGCCGCCGCCGTCCCGGCAGAGACAATCATACCGTGATTCGCCAGCAGGCATGCGCTCCGCCCCCGTATTGCCTCGGCCGCATGCTCGGCCAAAGCCGGCGTCCCGAAGGTCACATAAGGCGCGCAGCGGACATCGACGCCGCCGAACTGCACGACCATGTAATGAAACGCCGGCAGCGCCTGGTTCAAACAAGCCAAAGCCGTACACGCGTCGGCATGTGTATGGACAACAAAGGCCGCCTCCGGACAGACCCGGTAAACCGCCGCATGCATCGCCCACTCGCTGGACGGAGTCGCCGCATTGAGCGCCACCCCATCCAGCGTCACCGCAGCCAATTCGGCCGCCGTCACCGTCTCCGGATCGCCGCCGGACGGGGTGATGACCATCCCGTCCGGCGTGCGCGCACTCACGTTCCCGGAGCTGCCCACGATCAGCCCGCGCGCCGCCGCTTCCTTGTAAAGCCAGGAGACCTCGTCGCGCATCAGATCAGGAACACGCCCTTGCCGTCCGACTGCTTGTCGAACAGCTTGTAGGCCTCGTCAGCCTGATCCAGCGTCCAGCGATGGGTGAACAGCTTGTCCACATCGACCTTCCGCTCGACGCAGAAATCGGCGCATTCCGCCTGGATGATGTTGGAGAACGTCCACGACGCGACCAGCGTCATCTGACGGCGCAGCAGATGCGGACTGACGTCGATATGAACGTCGCCGCCCTCGCCCACAAAGCACATCGTGCCCCACACCTTGGTGCTGCGGATCGCGTTCAGCCGAGCCTCGGAATTCGATGAGGTGTCCAGAGTCAGGTCAGCGTAGCGGCCACCCGTCAGTTCCTTGATCGCCTCCACCGGATCGTTCGATCCCGGATTGACGATCTCATCTGCGCCGAACTCTTGCGCACGCTGCAGCCGTTGGGGATTGATATCCAGCGCGATTACCCTGGCACCCATCGCCTTGGCGAACTGCGTGGCCGCGAGTCCGACTGGCCCCTGGCCGAAAATGGCGATGGTATCGCGCCCGGAGATGTTCATTCGCCGCAGTGCTCCATACGCGGTGCCGGAACCGCAAGCGATCGCGGCCCCGGCCGTGAACGTCAGCTCATCCCGCAGCGGTACCAGCGTGTTCGCCGGCACCAGCAGATACTTCGCGTGCCCGCCATGCGCGTTGTTGCCGTAAACTTTCACCGGCACCTCCTGGCAAAGCTGCTGCCAGCCGGACCGGCAATGCCCGCACTGCGTGCAGCCTTGATAGTGATGCACCATGACGCGCTGGCCGATCTGGGCCTCGGCCGGGAGGACCCCCGGTCCAATGGCGGCGACCACGCCGCACGGCTCGTGCCCGCCGATAGTCGGGTTCGGATTGGGCGGCAGGCCCGTCGCATTGCGTGGCTGGCTCTTGGGCCGGCGATACTGGTGCAGGTCCGACCCGCACATTCCGGATGCCTTCATCTCCAGCACCACTTCCCCTGGGCCGGGGGTAGGGTCCGGGAACGTCATCAGTTCCAACCCGCGTTCGCCCGTGAACACGACGCCTTGCATGATTTCCTCCGCGCTTTTGCGTTCCCGGCAGTCTAGTCCGATTTGCGCCGCAGGGAACCCGGCTCACGGCGACCGCCAGATGACGGAAAGCGAACAGACATCAAAAATTTGTATCTCCGTAAAGACATTTCTGGCCAAGATCGTTATTGATACATACCTAAAGAGGCCGCGCGAGGGCTCAATTGCTGAACGGTCAGATCGATCATTGCCGTGGACGATACATTTCTGGTTGGGCGGTTCCCACGCAACGGACCTCCCATTGCCGGATTACTGTCGTTGATTCGACCGGACAGGTGGTCGCCGGTGCCGTCGCGTCCGAACCACGGGACGACCTGGCCAGGGTCGGTGGAGGCCGGACTGACTTCTCCTTTCGCGTTGCCGTGCCGCTGATCGACGCGCCCGGACCGTTCCGCGTATTGGCTGACGAGGTGGAAATTCGTGGTTCCCTCGTGTTTCTCGACCCGGATGTTTTCGACGGCGAGATCTCGATCGCCGGTGGCGTTGTCAGCGGCTGGGTTTGTGACCGAGGCCTTGCCGGCATAACGAAACCGGTGACACTGATCGATCAGGATGGCGGGTTCGTGTTGACGGTTCCCACCCGGCCGGACCCGGTCGGCAACAACCCTCTGTTCCGCTCTGCCCGCTTCCCCGCCGCCCTTCCGGCACACTGCTTCGGCGGCGACGAGTTGTGCCTGACGGCGAAGATCGACGGCGCGACCGTCGCCCAGGCTTTCGGCGCCTGCCGCCTTGAAGGCTATCTGGACAAGATTTCTGATACCGTCTGCGCGGGATGGCTGTTCTCCGTGGATGCGCCGGATCGCGCGTTTGATATCGAAGTTTACCGCGACTGCGTCATGGTCGGCACGGGACGCACGATGGTCGCGCGCGATGATGTCGCAGGGCGCTACAGGGGCGTCGGCACCTGTGGTTTCGAGTTCGCTCTGACCCCCGACAAGCAACCGTCCGGCGGTCTGGCAAATGTGTCGATTCGCCTGGCCGGATCGCACCGCGAACTGTTCGGCGGCCCCTTCCTTCTCGGATCGAGCGCGCAGGCGGTCCAGGATGCCTACGCTGCCGCGGGCGTGGCGGGGGCAATGGACGCAGTCGCAGGCAACGCATCGGCTATCCTGCGTGACGCGTTCAACGACTGGCTGCGAAACCTGCGGACCAACGCCGGCGATATCCGCATCCGGACCCGGTCGCTCGCCCATCCGGTGGATTCTACTCGGCGACTGGCCATCGTGATCCCGGTTTACAACGACGTGGCGGCGACCCGTGTGTGCCTTGAATCCGTGCTGCGCACCCGCCGTCCGGGCAGCGATTCAATCATTATCGTCAATGACAATCCCGGCGATCCGGCGATCGCCGAACTGGTCGACGCCCAGGCACGCCATCCCAACGTCTTCATCCTGCGCAATGAGCAAAACGGCGGGTTCGTCGGTGCGGTCAACCGGGCGTTGAATTTTGCCCGGTCAGGCGATGTCCTGCTGCTGCATGCCGATACCGAGTTGTTCCCTGACGCCATCGACGAAATGCACCGCGTCCTATACGACGCCCCGGATATCGGCACCGTCACGGCGCCGTCCAGCAACGCAACGCTGTTTTCCTACCCGCATCCAAACGTGGTCGAACAGACCCTCGATGACATCCCATGGTCCGATCTGGCCGCCGTCGCGTTGCGGGAAAACGTCGGGGCCAATGTCACCGTTCCCACCGCGCATGGTTTCTGCATGCTGATTCGCCGCGCGGTGGTTGACGAGATCGGGCTGCTGGATCCGATCTTCGGCCACGGCTACGGCGAAGAGAACGACTACAGTATCCGGGCCGCCGATCGCGGCTGGCGCCACGTCCTGGCGGGAGGCGTACTTGTGCGCCATGATGAGGCTCGTTCCTTCGGTGCAGATAAGCCGGCGCTCCTGGCGAACAATCTGGCCCTGCTGTCGGAGCGGTATCCGGAATACCACGCCCGAATCATGGCGTTCGGCAACGAAGACCCGGTACGCCGGTTGCGCTGGCCGCTGGATTTCCACCGGCTGCGCCGGTTCAAGGCCGCCGGCTTCCGGCTGGAGCTGGTGATCGAGAACTGGCTCGAAGGGGGCACTCGGCGCGCTGCCTCCGATACCGATACGATCGTGCATAGGCCGAACGTCCATTCGCTACGTCTGACCGGGGCCAGGGATGGAACGATCATCTTGCATCTGGAAGGATTGCAGATGCTCTCGGTGTTCAGGCCGGGGGAGATCGAAACGCTGTTCCGCCTGCTGACGACGCTGGACCTGGAACGGGTGGTGGTCCATCACCTGTTGGGCTTCACCCGGGACTTCGTCCAGCAATTGCATGGGTTCATCGTCCACCGGCCGAGTATCATCCACGTGCATGATTTTTATTATGCATGCCCGCGGGTAACGATGATCGATGCATCCGGGGGTTTCTGCGGCGGGGCGCCTCCGGACCGCTGCGCGCGGTGCATCGGGGTGGACGGTGCCCATGAGGCCCATCGTATGGATGGGATGACGCCCGCTGATCACCGCAAGCTGTTCCAGGACGTGCTGTCGAGCGCGAGCCATGTCATCGCGCCGTCCCAGGATGCGGCGGATCGTCTGGCCGCCTTGATCCCTGGAATCCGTCCCGCCGGCGTGCCGCATCCGCAAACCGGCTTGGTCTTCCCGATCGGCGTGCGCCGTGGCACCACGACCGATATCTGCCTTCTGGGGGCTATTGGCCCGCACAAAGGCTCGAACACGCTGCTGGCCCTCGCCCGTCACGCCCGCCTGAACCATCCAGAGTTCCGGTTCCACGTCGTCGGCTACACCAACATCGACACGGAACTGACCGCCATCGGCAATGTAACGATCTCCGGCCGGTATGACGCCGACGACCTGCCTGGCCTGATCGAGGCAACCGAGGCACGAATCGCGCTGTTCCTGCACGGCTGGCCCGAGACATTCTCCTACACTTTGACCGAGGCAGTGGGGCTGGGCATGATCCCGGTCGTTCCGGATCTCGGCGCCCCGGCCGAACGGATCCGATCCGCCGGTTTCGGCGTCATCTTCCCGTTCCCTATCGACACCGCACAGGTGATGTCCGTGCTCCTCGGCATTGGCGATGGAACGGTGGCATTCAGCCGGAAGGGCGCGGTATCTTTGGGCTTCGACACGAGCGAAGCGCATGACCGGTTACGTTCCCTCTATCATGACGGCGCCCTGGCGGACGCACCGCAGGCAGTAAAACCGCGGCGGCGCACGACGGCGAACCGGTAGGCCTCAGACGTGACTCGCCCTCTCAAAAAAAATGAGCCAGAACATGATCGCTTCAACGTGAAGCGATCATGTTCCAAGCAGCAGCCGGACACTGCCCGAGTCCTCCTCACAGCGTCTCAGCCCGCCAGGCTAACCGCCAGAAGCGCTTCGATCCGGTCAGCCAATTGCGCCGCCGTCACCGGTTTGCGCACCAAGGCGAACGCGCCTCTGACAGAGTCGCCGACTGCCAACTGCGCGCCATGGCCCGCGTAGCCAGTCAGAAGCACCGCAGGCAGGTCAGGACGATTCTGCTGCGCCTGCCGTATCACCGCCAGCCCATCGATCCCGGGCATCGACAAATCCGTCACCAGCACATCGACCACCTCCGTCGAATCCAGCAGGTCCAGAGCCTCCGACCCATCCGCCGCGAGCAGCACGGTGTAACCGGCATCTTCGAGTGACGCCGCCAAGGTCTCCCGCACCATGGCCTCGTCATCCACCAGCAGGATGTGTTTGCCGGTGTCGTCCGGGACCGGCGCCGATCGCCAAGCCGCTTCGATTGGCACATGGGCCAGCGTGGTCGCCGGCAGCCACAGATCGACCGTCGTACCGCGCCCCGGACTGGTGTCGATCGACAGACCGCCGCCGCTCTGCTCCACGAAGCCCTTGGCCATCGAGAGACCCAGACCGGTGCCCTGCCCCAGCGGCTTGGTGGAAAAGAATGGCTCAAGCACCCGGGCGAGGGTTGGCTGATCAATGCCGGTGCCAGTGTCGGTGACTGACAATCGAACGTAGCGCCCGGGCCGCAGTTCGGCGGGGTGGACCGCGTTCTCTTCCACCACTTCGACTGCCGCACCGAAGGTCAGCGTGCCGCCGTCGGGCATGGCGTCCCGCGCGTTGGTCGCCAGGTTGACCAGCGCGGTCTCCAACTGGCCCTTGTCGGCAAGCAACGGCGGCAGATCGTCTTCGAGGCGCACATCGACCTCGATGCCACTTCCCAACGTATGGCTCAGCACATCCCGAAGCCCGGTGAGCAGCGACGCCGGATCGACGGGTTCGGCGCGAAGCTCGCCCCGGCGCGCGAACGCGAGCAACCGGCGGGTGATGGACGTCCCGCGTTTGGCCGCATCCAGGATCATCCGCGCGAACCGCCTGACACTGGCGGCATCGCCCGCCCGTTTGTCCATCAGGGCCGCGCTGCCCTGCACCGCCTGGAGGATGTTGTTGAAGTCGTGGGCGATTCCGCCGGCCAATTGCCCCAGCGCCTGCATCCGTTCGGCATGAGCGGCCCTCGCCCGCGCCGCGGCCAAAGCCGTCTCGTTTTGCTTACGCTCGGTGATGTCCGTGTAGGTGCGAACGATGCCGCCATCGGGCAGGCCTTGGGTACGTATCTCCAGCACCGTCCCGTTGGGCCGGGTGCGCTCGTACGTATAGTCCCCGTATCGACGACTGGTCCCCCTCAGATCTCGCTCGAATTCCGCCCCCCCGGTAACCGACTCGCCGAAATCGCGGTTGGCGAGTTGCCAGTTGAGTATCTGCCGGAATGTCGGCCGGCCGGCCACCAAAGCGGGCGGCAGGCCGAGCAGGTCGATCGCCCGCTGGTTCAGGACCGCAACACTGCCGTCGGCGTGGATCATCGCGATACCCTGGGATATGTGCTCGAGGGTAACGGTGAGGGCCTGGCGGGAGTCGAGAAGGGAGCGTCGCTGGGCCGCCACCACGAAACCGACGACGAGGCTCGCGGCCGTCAGAAGGACACCGGCTGCCAGATAGAGCCGCTTGTTGCGTTCATAGGCGGAAAAAACGTCGTCGGACGCGAGGCCGACCGCCAGCATCAGAGGATACCGCTCCAGACGGCGGGAACTGAGGATCCGATCGACGCCGTCAAACCCGCTGACCGTGCGGTAGCTGGCGGCCGTCGTGCCCCGTAACATTCGGGCCTCGACCTCTGCCGGAAGCTCGCTGCCGATCAGTGGCTCGCCCTTTGGTGCACGGGCAAGGACGATGCCGCCGGTGGTCGCCAGGATGATCGATCCGTTGCCAATCGCAATCGACTCATAGAAGCGTGACAGGTAATGCGGATCGAGCGAAACAACCACGATCCCGTCGAACGACCCATCCGGCGCGACCAGCTTGCGAACGAACTGAACGGTCCATTTCCCCGATACCCGGCCAAGTACCGGCTTGCTTATGAACAGGCTGTCGTCCCGGCTCGTCTTCTGGACCTGGAAATGCTCGCGATCGGTAAGATTGACCTCAGGCGATACCCGACCAAGGTTAGACCAAAACACGTGGCCATCGCGGTCAACTAGTCCAATTTGCAAGTGCAGTTCGTCCAGGAAGCCGCGCCCCCTGGCCCAGGAGCCCAAGACGAAGCCGGCGCGGTCATGCTGGTAGCTTTCGCGAACGAACAGCAGTGTCTGATCGACGGCTTCGACCGTGCGGGTGATGTTCTCGTCGAAAGAACGGGCCAGGTTCGCGGTATCCTTTGCCGCGTTCAGCTCCGCGACTTTGTAATCGTGCCATAGGTCGAACCCGATACCCGCCCATAGCAGACCAACGACCAGCCCAATCAGCGACCAATGCCACGAAAGCGCTCTGGCCCCCTGACGGATCTTATGAATCAAAGCCTGCCTCGGTCAGTGGTTGCGCGAAAAAGAGAAGGGCATACCAGCCTGTGTTAAGCAATGACCACGGCGGGCGCTCACGCTCGCGTGAAGTTGATCAATACGACCCGGCTTCGGCGGACCGGTCGGTGTCTGGCCGCGAAAGCTAGAGCGATGCTGTATAAAGATTATTGGCGATCCAAGAGGCCGCTGGCCAGCGGATCAGGCTACGGTGCGACCCGCGAGTGGTCCCGATACCTGGATCGGTGATCGAGCCGATCCCAAGGGCAATGGACACATGATCATCGGCGTGGAGGTGATCTCGATCAATCCATTCTGTTATAGCAAGAATCGTGATGCAGGCGGGCAGATCGTCACCATCCGGAACGAAACCTGGCAGAGTTTGTCGCTGCGAAACCAGACCGGTTCGCAACGTTCGCATTGCTGGCGTCTCAGGACCAGGCGCTGGCGGTGCGACAGCTTGGAACCGTGATGACGAAAGACGGCCTGAAGGTTCTCGCGACACGCAGTATCACCGTGAGGGGATCAAGCTTTTCGCATTGAGCGTCGCCCCATGACCTGGCCGCCGGCATCGACGGAACCGCCCGTCGATGCCAGACTCTGTCGCCGCGACGACCAGAGGGATCCGGACTGAATGGCTACGCCTCGACCTACGCATGCCCCTGCCTTGAGCAGCCAATCAACCGCCAGCTTGCTCCGGTCGATGCCGATCTGGCCTTTGGCAGCCACTCTGGCCGTGCAGACGCTTGCGACCATGGCGCTGTACTCGCTGCCCACCGTGGCGCCCGAGGTGGCTCGGGATCTGCATGTCAACGGCACCCTCGTCGGCAGCTTCGTCGCCACCGCTTATGGGGTTGGTGTGCTGTCCGCCTTGGTTGCGCCCGGCATGGTGCGCCGGTACGGCGGGGTCCGGGCCACCCAGGGGGTGCTGCTCGCAGCGGCCGGAATGCTGGCGTTGGCGGCGTTCGGGTCCGGCGTGACCGGACTGGCGCTGGCCGCGGTGGTGTTGGGTATCGGCTACGGCGCCGCCGCGCCCGCCAGTACGCATCTTCTGGTGCCGCAGACACCGAAACCCGTGTTCAATCTGGTGATGTCGTTGCGCCAGATCGGCGTGCCGCTCGGCGGCGTGCTGGCCGCGCTGATTCTTCCGCCGCTGGTCCTGGCGATCGGCTGGCGTGCCGCCTTGCTGGCGGAGCTTGGTCCCGTGCTGCTGCTGATCGTCCTGATGGAGTTTCCCCGCAAGCGGTGGGATAGCGACCGGGAACCGACGCGCCGCGTGTTTGGCCGCACGTTGTTGCAGCCATTCGCCTTGCTGCGCGATTCACGGTTCCGCCGGCTATCAGCCGCCGCATTCATCTACGCGGGGCTGGCGCTGTGCCTGGTCGCGTTCATGACCGTGCAGCTTACCACCGTTGTGGGATTGAACCTGGTGGAGGCGGGTCAGATCCTCGCCGCTTACCAGATCTCGGGATCGATCAGCCGGCCGATCTGGGGCTGGATCGCCGACCGGTTCCTGACACCGGCGCAGACCCTGGCGGTACATGGGATCGGCATGGCCGTCGCCACATTTGTCACCGGCCTTTACGGGCCCGGCTGGCCGGTTTGGGCGGTCATGGCGAATGCGCTGCTGGCGGGCTGCACAGCCGGGGGTTACACCGGGATCGCTTATGCGGAGTATGCGGCGCTCGGTGGGGTGCGCCGGACCGAGGCGACGGGTCTCGGCACAGCGATCATGTTTGCGGGGGGTATGGCGGTGCCGCCGATTTTCGGCGTGGCGGTCACCGCGCTAGGCGGATATCGGGGCAGCTACATGATCGGGGCGATGTGTGCCTTGGCCAGCGGGTTGTTGTTGGCATTGCCGCGGCGGCGGTAGCGGGCCGCGCGTTTCACCGTGGAATTCTTTGGGGATGCGCGGGTCAGGTCCGCTTATGACGATCAGGCGGTTGCCGCATCCTCTACCAACACGATATGCAGCCGCCGCGGACCGTGTGCCCCCAACTCCAGCGTCTGCTCGATATCGGCTGACCGGGACGGGCCGGTGATCAGCATGACGTTGCGCGGCATGCCGCCGATCTCCGCCCGCAGCTTATCCCAGGCTTCCTCGTACGCCCCGACGATCGCCGAAGCGCGCAGCACCGCGATCTCGGTATCGGCCAGCAGATTCAGCGTCACCGGCCGCTCCGGCGCACTCGGCAGCATCAGCGTGCCGGTTTCGGCGATCCCGGCGAACCCATGCTGCACACTCACCGCATCCGAGGCCTCCGCCCGCCCCTCGCGGATATCCAGCAAAGGACGCGCCGACCACGGAATCGCGCGGAGGTCCGGATGCGGTGCCATGATCAGGGAGCCCGGCAGGTTTTGCGCCGCCAGATAATCCGCCACCGCGCCGGGCACGGCGTCCATATCCGCGACGCGGGTGACGGAGCCGAACTCTTTTTCGACGTTGCGCACGAACAGATCGACCTGCTCGGAATGCGGCAGCCGGGATCGTGCCGGGATCAGATGCCGCGGATGCTGGGCGAGGTGGCCCCGCAGCATGGTCGCCTGATCGCTCGGCAACGGGCCGCGCTTCAGGCCGCGCCGGATCGCCGTCAGGATTTCCTGCTTGCTCATCAGACCTGCCCCGCGCGCTGGGCCTTCGCATAACGCGCGAAGAACGTGTCGCCCTCGGGCGCCGGAAGGTCGCGGCCAGCGGTCCAGCCGCTCGCCATCGGCATGCGGGTAAACCGGCCCTTCTTGCGGCCGAACAGGCCCAGCCCGACGGCCGCCGCCCGCGTCGCCAGGCGATAGAGCGCCGGACGGCGGACGAAGAAGCCCCACAATCCCAGGTTGGCGCGAACCGAGGCTGGGGTCAGATGCCGCTCGAATTCTCGTTCGCGCCAATGGCGCATCAGCTTCGGCAACGGAATGCGGACCGGGCATACACTCTCGCACTTGCCGCAGAAGGTGGAGGCATTCGGCAGGTGCCCCGCCTTGTCCACGCCGATCAGACTGGGAGTCAGCACCGCTCCCATTGGTCCCGGATACACCCACCCATAGGCGTGCCCGCCCACCGCGCCATAGACCGGGCAATGATTCATGCAGGCGGCGCAGCGGATGCAGCGCAGCATCTCCTGAAAGTCTGTCCCCAGCATCCCCGACCGCCCGTTGTCGATCAGCACGACGTGGTATTCTTCCGGTCCGTCTAGGTCGCCCGGCCGGCGCGCGCCGGTGGAGAACGTGGTATAAACTGAGAAATCCTGCCCCGTCGCCGAGCGCGCCAGGACCCGCAGCAGGGACGTGCAATCTTCCAGCGTAGGGACGCATTTCTCGATGCTGGCCAGCACGATGTGGACGCGCGGCAGGGTCTGGGTCAGATCGCCGTTGCCCTCGTTGGTGACGATGACGCTGCTGCCGGTTTCGGCGATCAGGAAGTTGGCGCCGGTGATACCGACATCCGCGGCGAGGAATTTGGACCGCAGCTTGGCGCGGGCCTCGATCAGCACATCGCGGCGTTCGTTGAACTGGCGGTGGGCGGGCAGGTCGGAATGCGCCTTGCGGAAGGCGTCTTCCCAGTCCTCCATGTTCAGGTGGAAGGCGGGGGCGATGATGTGGCTGGGCAGCTCGTGGCGAAGCTGGATGATGTATTCGCCGAGGTCGGTTTCCACCGGGGTGATGCCGTGCTTTTCCAGGTGGTCGTTGATGGCGATTTCCTCACCAATCATCGACTTTCCCTTTGTCACGGTGCGGGCACCGGCCGCCTCGCAGATCGCCAGCACGGCCTCGCGCGCTTCCTCGGCGTCGTTGCACCAATGCACCTTGCCGCCGGATTCCAGCACCTTCGCCTCGTAGGCTTCCAGGTAGAAATCCAGGTTCGCCAGCGCGTGGTTCTTGATGTCGCGCGCGGTATCCCGAAGCTTTTCGAACTCAGGCAGATTCGCCACAGCCGCGGCCCGGCGGGCGATGAAGCTGGGGCCGCTGCGGGCCAACGCCTTCTGCAGACCGGCATTGGCCAGCGCCGCATGGGCGTTTTCCTTGAAAGCCGGGGAGGTCGCGATATGCATGGCGGTTCTCGTCTAGGCTACCCGCACTGATAGCCCTGGCGGCGGCCGATTGCCATGGGCTTGGCCGCAGCGCCCAGGTCCGTTATCCCTGCACCCAATTCGCTGGTCGAGGAAACAGGCCCATGATACGCACCCATAATATAGCGGTTCTCCCGGGCGACGGGATCGGCAAGGAAACCGTGCCGGAATCGCTGAAAGTGCTGGATGCCGCGGCTCGACGATTTGGGTTCGACCTCAACCTGACGCACTACGACTGGTCATGCGAGACCTACAAGGATACCGGCATGATGATGCCGGCCGATGGTCTGGACCAGTTGGCGAAATCGGATTCGATCCTGCTGGGTGCCGTGGGCTGGCCGGGCGTGCCGGATCACGTCTCCCTGTGGGGCTTGCTGATCCCGATCCGGCGCGGCTTCGACCAGTATGCCAATGTCCGCCCGTGCAAGCTGCTGCCCGGCGTCCGCACCCCACTGGCCGGCCGGACCGAGGCCGACATCGACTTTTACGTCGTACGCGAGAACACCGAGGGTGAATACTCATCGGTCGGCGGGCGGATGTTCCAGGACACCGACCGGGAGTTCGTGTCGCAGCAGAGCGTGTTCAGCCGCCACGGCGTGGACCGCATCCTGAAATACGCTTTCGAGCTGGCAATGACCCGGCCGAAGAAGCACGTCACCTCGGCCACCAAGTCGAATGGCATCATCCACACGATGCCTTATTGGGACGAGCGCTTCGCCGAGATGAGCAAGCACTATCCCGAGATCCGCACCGACCAGTACCATATCGACATCCTGTGCGCGCATTTCGTGCAGCATCCGGACTGGTTCGACGTCGTCGTCGGCTCCAACCTGTTCGGCGACATCCTGTCCGACCTGGGACCGGCGGTGGCCGGCTCCATCGGCATCGCCGCCAGCGCTAATATCAATCCAGAGCGGGTGTTCCCGTCGATGTTCGAGCCGGTGCATGGCTCCGCGCCGGATATCGCCGGCAAGTTCATCTGCAACCCGATCGGCCAGATCTGGTCGGCCGCGCTGATGCTGGACCATCTCGGCGAGGCCAACGCCGGCAAGGCGATCGTCGATGCAATCGAGACCCTGCTGCGGGAGAGCGGTCCGAAGACCCGGGATATGGGCGGTCAGGCAGGAACCGCTGATGTAGGAACGGCGATCGCGGAGCTTGTCGCGGCGGGGTAGCTGCCCCTCGTCGTCAGACTACGGCGTCAGTCCGGGCCACCTATCCAGGCATCTGCCGCGACAGATCGTCCCGACAGGTGCTGGGCCGTTGATTGGGTCTTTGGACTGTCACACGCCGCCCCGATCGGCTATCAGCACCCCTACTCAACCCGCGACAGAGGACCGCGCCCGATGGCCAAACCCGCTCAGACCACGTCCGCCGCCACAGAGTGGGATCGTGATGCGGCCCTGACCGCCGCGCGCATCCTGCTGGAGATCAAGGCCGTCAATTTCCGGCCCGAGGAGCCTTACACCTTTACCTCCGGCTGGAAATCCCCGGTCTATATCGACTGTCGCCGGATCATCTACTTCCCGCGCGCCCGGGCGAAGATCTGCGATCTGGCAGTGGAGAAGATCGACCGCCACGTCGGCTACGAGACGATCGAGACGGTCGCCGGCGGCGAAACCGCGGGTATCCCCTTCGCTGCCTGGATCGCCGATCGCATGTCCGCGCCGATGTCCTATGTGCGCAAGAAGCCGAAGGGGTTCGGCCAGAACGCCCTCATCGAGGGCGACGTCCCGGTCGGCAAGCGGACTTTGCTGGTGGAGGACCTGACCACCGACGGCCAGTCGAAGATCCGCTTCGCCAACGCGCTGCGCGATGCCGGAGCGATCGTGAACCACGCCTTCGTCGTGTTCTTCTACGGCGTTTTCCCTGGCGCGTTCGAGACCTTGGCGAACATGGACATCACGCTGCACAGCCTGTGCACCTGGTGGGACGTGCTGGATGCGTGCAAGGACCGGCCGTATTTCTCCGACGCGGCTCTGTCGGAAGTGCGCCGCTTCCTGGAGAACCCGGTCGCATGGTCGGCCAAGCACGGCGGCATTTCCTCGGCCGAGGAAGCCATGGCGCGGAAGGCAGCGGCGGAGGGCTGATCAGGCCGACCGGCTGAATGCAAGCGCGGTGAGCACTTATACCAACCGCCCTTGATGTTGACCCATGAAAATGGGTCAACGGCGGTCGGTATGAGTCTTGGTTTGGCGCGCGGCCGCCCCGCCAACCCCGCGCGCGATACCAGCCTGCGCAAAGACTGACACGCCAGCCGCTGTCCCATCGTCGTCATGGCTGGACCTGATTCGGCCATCCGCGCCGGACCAGTTCATTGATGAATAGCCACTTACCGCGGCCAACGCGGCAAGCGAGCCGACGCGGTCATGGCTTGGTGATGACGCCTGCCGCTTGCCTTGGAGCGGGCATGTGGCAGGGTGCGCCCTGCGATCCGGCGAACCTGTCCGGACACACAGCGATGGAGGATTCTTCGAAATGCAGATCGGCGTGGTCGGACTCGGCCGCATGGGTGCGAACATCTCCAGGCGGCTGATGCGGGCGGGTCATTCCTCGGTCGTGTGGGACGCGAGCCCCGCGGCCGTCGAGGCCCTGGGCAAGGAAGGCGCCACCGCCGCAACCGGGTTGCAGGATCTTGTCGGCAAGCTGTCCGGCTCACCGCGCGCGGTCTGGGTCATGCTGCCGCACGGCAAGATCACCGAGGACACAATCGACACCCTGTCCGGCCTGCTCTCCAAGGGCGACATCATCATCGACGGCGGCAACACCTACTACAAGGACGACGTCCGCCGCGGGAAGGCGTTGGCCGCCAAGGGCCTGCGGTATCTCGATGTCGGCACCTCGGGCGGCGTGTGGGGCCTGGCGCGCGGCTACTGCCTGATGATCGGCGGTGACGCCGACGCCGTGAAGCACCTCGATCCGATCTTCGCCGCCCTCGCCCCCGGGATTGGCACAATCGAGCGGACCCCCGGGCGCGAAGGCCGCGATCCTCGGGCAGAGCAAGGCTACATCCACGCCGGCCCGGTCGGCGCCGGGCATTTCGTCAAGATGATCCACAACGGCATCGAATACGGCATGATGCAGGCGATGGCGGAGGGCTTCGACATCCTGCGCAACCGCGCCTCCGACAAGCTGCCGGCCGACGAACGCTTCGACCTGAACATGGGCGACATCGCCGAGGTCTGGCGGCGCGGCAGCGTGGTCACGTCCTGGCTGCTCGACCTGACCGCCGACGCGCTGGCCAAGGACGAGAAGCTGGCGTCGTTCTCCGGCGAGGTCGAGGACTCCGGCGAAGGCCGGTGGACCGTGGAAGCGGCGATCGAGGAAGCCGTGCCCGCCGATGTGCTCGCCGCCTCGCTGTTCACCCGCTTCCGGTCGCGCCAGCAGCACACCTTCGCCGAGAAGGTGCTGTCGGCGATGCGGTTCGGCTTCGGCGGCCATGTCGAGCCTGGCAAGAAATGACCATCGCCGTCGTGATGGGGGTCTCCGGCAGCGGCAAGACCACCGTCGCCGCGGGCCTGGCGCGACAGGAAGGTTGGATACTGCTGGAGGGTGACTCGTTCCACCCACCAGCCAACATCGCCAAGATGAAGGCCGGTATGCCGCTGACCGATGAGGATCGCTGGCCCTGGTTGCGCGCCATCGCCGCCAAGGAGGACGAATTGCGCGCCGCCGGCCAGTCGGCGGTGGTGGCCTGTTCGGCGCTTAAGCGCGTCTATCGCGACATTCTGATCGGCGGCCGGCCCGACACGGTGCTGGTGTATCTACGCGGCTCCAAGGCGCTGATCGCCAGCCGGATGGAAGCACGCAAAAATCATTTTATGCCGGCCGCCCTCTTGGACAGCCAGTTCGCCACGCTGGAAGAGCCGGGCCCAGACGAGCATCCTATTGTCGCCGATATCGGCGGCTCGCCGGACGCCGTGGTCGAGGATGTGATCCGGCAACTGAAGGAGCGTGTGTGGTGACCCAGGTGTTTGCCGCTTATCCGAGCCTGCGCGGCCGCGTCGTCCTGGTTACCGGCGGCGCCAGCGGCATAGGCGCCGAGGAAGTGACCCAGTTCGCCCGCCAGGGCGCCAAGGTCGCCTTCGTGGACATCGCCGAAGACGCGGCCTCGCTGCTGATCGAGAGCCTGCGCCGGGAGGGTCTGCCGCCCCCATTGTTCCTGCCCTGCGACCTGAAGGACATCCCAGCCCTTCAAGCGACGATCGCCGAAATTGGCCGGCGGCTGGGCGCGATTACGGTCCTGGTCAACAACGCCGCCAACGACCAACGCCATAACTACGAGGACGTGACGGTCGAATACTGGGATGAGCGCATGGCGACCAACCTGCGCCACCAGTTCTTCGCCATCCAGGCCGTTGCCCCGATGATGCGCGCAGCCGGCGGTGGGTCGATCATCAATTTCGGGTCGATCTCGTGGCATACGAACAATGGCGGGATGCCCGCCTACACCACGGCGAAAGCCGGTGTTGAGGGGTTGACCAAAGGCATGGCACGCGACCTCGGGCCGTATGGCATCCGGGTCAACACGGTGATTCCCGGATGGATCATGACCCAGCGGCAAATCGATCTGTGGCTGACGCCCGAGGCAGAGGAGAACCTCCTCCGCGCCCAGTGCCTCAAAACCAAGCTGGTGCCCGCCGATGTGGCGCGGATGGTACTGTGGCTGGCTTCGGATGACAGCCGGATGTGCAGCAGCCAGTTGTGGGTTGTTGATGGCGGGCGCCTATAGGTTGCGCTCTTGGTTCGTCTGGTCATAATATAGCGTCCCGCGATTCCAGTGGCGGAGAGTCCCCTGCGAGGCAGCCAGAGACCCGCGGAGCCACGACCCGAGCGCCGACTGGCGGCGATCCTGGCTGCCGATATCGACCTCTACCCAATCACGGTGCACGACGATGAAGCCCATCGCCGCGTTACCCAGGAAATGAACTGGCTGCGCGAAGCCGTCATCCAGGCATCCGGCACCATCTTCACTTTCGCCGGCGTCGGTCTGATGGCCGAATTCACCAGCGCGACCGAGGCGCTGAAATGCGCCCTGCGCTTCCAGGCGAATTTGGCACGACGGAAGACGGACGAAACCGAACCAACCCGCTTTCGTATGGCGGTCAATGCCGGCGAGATCCTCGCTGGCAACCGCCATATCGGCCGTGCCGCGATGAACCTCGCCGCCCGTCTTGAACGCATCGCGCCACCGGGCGGGATCGCGCTTCCCGTCGCGCTGCACGACCAGCTTCGCCACGTCGTTTCAGTGCCGGTCACGCCCCTGGACCAGCGTGACCCGCCGGACATGACCCAAGCCTTCGCCGTCTCGATATCGGCCGAAGCCTGCCTCCTCTGGGCCGACCACCCCGCGACGCGCAAGCGCGCGCCGTCTCGGCCGATTGCTGATTCACGGGCCTCGCTGGCGGTGATCCCATTCGGTGCCGACGGCGGGCGGGAACAGCTCGCCGCCGCCGTCGCCGACGATGTCGTCCACGCCCTGGGCGGACTGACGACCTGGCTGGCGGTCACTCGGACCCAAGCCGCCAAAATCCGGACGCCGATCGACCTGCATCGCCTGCGTCAGACCTCGAGCGCGCGCTACATCCTGCACGGATCGGCGGAAGCCGAGCGGGAGATGCTGCGGCTGACGGTGGAGCTGAATGAGGTGGAGACGGGCCGTGTGCTCTGGTCTGACCGCTTCGATCGCCTGCTGGACGCCCAGGCGGCGCTGCGGGAGGACGCGGCGACACGCATCGCCTGCGCCATCCCGTCCCTGGTGTTTCAGCGCGAGCTGGATCGCTCGGCTCTGGCACGGCCCGACACACTAACCGCCCATGACCTCGCATTGCGGGCCTTCTCCGCGATCATGTTGCCGGAGCGGGATGCGTTCGCCGCGGCCGGCGGATTGTTGCGACAGGCCGAACAACGCGCCGGGCCGCATGGCAGCACGTGGTTTGCCGCGACATGGTGGCACTTGATGGCGATCAGCCAGGGCTGGTCCGCCGACCCAGCCGCAGATGCCCGCGAAGCGATTGAGGGTGCGGCACGAATGGATCGCAACGATCCCGTCACGATGGCCCTGCTGGCCTATCTTCAGTCGGCGGTACATCGGGACCACGAACTGGCCTCCGCCATGCTGGACCGCGTGATCGATACAGC
>JARLIN010000352.1 GCA_031291715.1 Rhodopila sp.
GCGATGTTGAGCGCCAGCAACGTGCGGCGTCCGTAGCGATCCGCCAGCCAGGGCCAGGCGAACATGCCGGCGATGCCGACCAGCAGCGCGATCTGCATGCCCGACCGGTAATCCGGGACGCTCAGTCCGAATTCCTTGATGATCAGCGGCGAGGCCAGGGCGAAAATCACCCCGTCCATGCCGTCGAAACCCCACCCCAGTCCGTTCGCGACAGCGATGTGGATGTGGGTGGGCGTTACCTTTGTTTGATCGGATGCCGCCCGAAAGGCAGCGGACCTGCGGTAGCGTTCCTCAAGAGATCCAGATTCGGCGGCTTCCTCCGCCGCGCTTACGATGGCGCTCATGTTTCTGGCGACCTTTTCCCCTATGGACGCCAGTAGGGCACGCTCGAAGCAGATCAGTCCAGTCCGAAGAACCGCGCGATCCCCGCGGTGGCGTCAACCGGCGCCTGTTCCACGAAGCGGCCCGGCGCAACCACTCTTGTGCCGACGGGGTAGCCGTGCGGCAGGTACGGCAGTGACCATGACTCCACCAGCCGCTTGTTCCCGTCGGACCACGTATGATGCTGCACGCCATCTTTTACCTGTTCGACCATCGCTGGCGCGTCGAGGCCATGCAGTGCTCGCCATTGCGTGGTCAGCAGATTGGCGTTCTCGGGGGCCACCGTCGTGTCGGCCTGTCCCTGCCACACCGACAGCCGCGGCCATGGACCGGCGAAATCGGGCGGCGCGGCGGCGTGGACCCGTTTGGCCCAGTCCTCCGGGCTTTGGTCCGGGCCGGCCAGGGCCATCCGCATAATCGCCTGCATGCCCGAGCGAGCCGCCCCCACCGGGAGCCCCGCGACCGAGGCCCCCGCGGCGAACAGGTCGGGATAGGCGGCCAGCATAGCAGCGGCCATCGCGCCGCCCGCCGACAGGCCAACGACGAAAACGCGTTGCGGATCGCTATCGAAGCGGCTGATCGCGGCCCGGGTCATCGCGGCGATCGAACCGGCTTCGCCGATATCCCGGCCGGTGTTGCAGGTGTGGAACCACTGGAAGCAGCGACCGGTGTGGCTGGGGTCCATCTGATCCGGCAAGATCAGCGGAAAACCCAGGCGGTCAGCCATCTCGATCCACCCGGAGTCCGCCGCGAAAGCGGCGGCATCCTGGCCGCAGCCATGCAGCAGGACCACCAGCGGCCGGCCGGCGACGGAAGGCGGCAGATGCGCCAGCATCCGCAACCGGCCCGGGTTGTCACCGAAACCCTCGAACGCGACGAGGCGGCTGCTTTCCGGCTTGGGTAGCGGGGGATCGAACTTTGCTACCTCCAGCCTCGCCTTGGCAACACGGGTTGCAAGGCTGACGCCGCGACGAAGACTGCGAAGATTTTGGGACCATTTCATGCCAATAGGAGCCTTTCAAATATCTGTGATCGCGATATGTTGCACCGCAGCATAAAATCAACCGTCTCGCCGATTTCTCCCTCGTGAAGTGTCCCGTGTTTGCGCCTACACTGGCATGTTGAAATCGCGGACAACCGAGTCGCCAAACCATGTTGCATCTGACCAAACTGGCCGTCGGTGTGCGTGACATCGACCATCTTAGCGAATTGCAAGCGGAGCGGTTGCGTACGCATCCGCCGTTGCGCCACCGCACGCGCAATTTCCCTCGCCGCCGTACGGAAGTCATCGACGGCGGTTCGATGTACTGGGTCATCAATGGCACGATGCTGGCTCGGCAGCGTATCCTGGACATTATCGAGGATCAGCGTGACGATCTGACCGCCTGCACCAGCCTGATCCTCGACCCGGATATCGTGCCGTTGGTGGGGCGCCCGACCCGTCCGTTCCAAGGCTGGCGGTATTTGGACCCGGACGATGCCCCACCGGACATGCCGGCGCTGGGCGCGGTCACCGGCCTCGACAGCCTGCCGGCCGCGCTCCGTCACGAACTTCGTGTGCTCTGTCTTCTTTGATTGTTCGCAAATTATACCAACGGCCCGAGGTGTCGACTCTTCAGTCGAATGACGGGCCGCTGGTAATTACATCTGAGTCATCTGCCGCGGGGCGCGCATTTCGGTCACGCTTGCTGATGTTGCGCGTGTGATCCGTCCTCCGCGACTGTTCCGTTATCGGTTCAATGTCGTGGTGCCTGATCTTCACCTAAAATAGATGCAATCCATTCCCCAATCGGTTGCGCCGGCTGGGGCGATGGCGCAAAAGACGGGCCGAATGACACAAGTTCACGTGATCGGCGCGGGCCTCGCAGGCTTATCCGCGGCGTTGTCGCTGACCGCGGCGGGCCGCGGCGTGACCGTGTACGAAGCCGGGCCCGCCGCGGGCGGCCGCTGCCGGTCGTACTTCGACAAGGAACTCGATCTGCGGATCGACAACGGCAATCATCTGCTGCTGTCGGGCAACAGGGCCGCCAGGGCCTATATCGCGGAAACCGGCGCCCAGGACCGCTTTACGCACCTGAATCAGGCGGTCTTTCCCTTCCTCGACCTGAAAACCGGAGAGCGGTGGGCCGTCAGGCCGAACAAAGGACGCATCCCCTGGTGGATACTGAGCGCCGATCGGCGTGTCCCCGAAACCCGCCTTTCCGATTACTTGGGCATGGCCCGGATCATGCGGATCGGGGACGACACCACGGTCGCGGACAGCATGCGGCGCGGCAAGCTCTACTGGCGTCTGCTGGAGCCGCTCGCGGTCGCCGCGCTGAACACGCCCGCGCAGGAAGGTCTCGCCCGGCTTCTCGGCGCGGTGATGCGCGAGACGCTGATGCTCGGTGGCGAGGCTTGCATGCCGATGCTGCCAAAGGAAGGCCTGTCCGAGGCATTGGTGGATCCGGCGATTGCCACGCTGCGGTCACGCGGCGCCGAGATCCGGTTCAACAGCCGGATCGCGGACCTGACGATCGAAGGGGGCAGGATCACCGCCTTGCGGGGGCCGGATGGACCGGTCGCGGTCGCGCCGGGCGATGCGGTCGTGCTCGCGGTTCCGCCCTGGGTCGCCACCGACCTGTTGCCGGCTTCGATCGCCCCCAACGCGTTCGAGGCCATTCTGAACGTCCATTTCCGGTACGAGGCCGATCCCGGCGGGCCGTTGGGGGAGGCGGGGTTCCTCGGCCTGACGTCCGGCACCGCGGAATGGCTGTTCATGAAGCCGGGTCATGTTTCGGTCACCATCAGCGCCGCGAATCGCATGGTCGATGAGTCCGCCCGCACGATCGCCTCGCTGGTGTGGGCGAATATCGTGGACGCGCTGGGGCTGCATGTCAGTGCGAAGGAAACGATCCCACCTTTCCGCGTGGTGAAGGAAAAACGCGCGACCTTCGCCGCCACGGCCGAGCAGGAGGCGCGGCGGCCGGAATCGCGCACCGGGCTGGCCGGCAATCTGGCGCTCGCCGGCGACTGGACCGACACTGGCTTGCCCGCCACGATCGAGGGGGCGATAAGGTCCGGCCGTTCCGCAGCGAATGTTGTTCTCTCGCTTTGATTTGAAGGAAAAGATGGCCCTCGACGCAATTACCGCGACCGTTGTTGATGACGCTGCATTGCAGGACTCGGTCACCCGTGCGGCGGTTGCGCTCACGCGGCGCCAGAAGCCGGACGGCCATTTCATCTTCGAATTGGAAGCGGATGCGACGATCCCGGCCGAATACGTGCTGTTGGAGCACTTTCTGGACCGGATCGATCCTGAACTGGAAGCGCGTATCGGCGTCTATCTGCGTGCCATACAGGGCGAGCACGGTGGCTGGCCGTTGTTCCATGACGGGGCCTTCAACATCTCCGCCAGTGTGAAGGCCTATTTCGCGCTGAAGGCGATCGGCGACGATCCCGACGCGCCGCATATGCGGCGGGCACGCGAGGCGATTCTGGCGGCTGGCGGGGCGGAAAGGACAAACGTATTTACGCGTGCCCAGCTTGCGCTGTTCGGGGCGGTGCCCTGGCGTGCCGTGCCGGTGATGCCGCTGGAGATCATGCATCTGCCGCTATGGTTTCCGTTTCATCTATCGAAGGTGTCGTACTGGTCCCGCACCGTCATCGTGCCGCTGCTGGTGCTGATGGGGCTGCGGCCGAAGGCGCGGAACCCGCACGGGATCAGTATTCCGGAGCTTTTTCGCACGCCGCCCGAGCAGGTGAAGGATTGGATTCGCGGTCCGTATCGTTCCGGATGGGGACGGTTCTTCAAGGGCGTCGACGTCTTGCTGCGCCGGGGCGAACCGTTGTTCCCAAAGGCAAGCCGCCGGCGCGCGATCGAAAAGGCGGTGGCGTTCGTCACCGAGCGGCTGAACGGCGATGACGGTCTGGGCGCGATCTACCCGGCGATGGCCAACAGCGTGATGATGTTCGACACGCTGGGCTACCCGCCGGACCATCCGGATGCCGCCATCGCCTGGCAGTCGGTCCGCAAGCTGCTCGTGATCGAGGAGGACCGGGCCTACTGCCAGCCTTGCCTTTCGCCGGTCTGGGATACCAGCCTCGCCGGCCATGCACTGGCCGAGGCGGGTGTCGCGACGGACGCGTTGTGCGATTGGCTGGTTCCTCTGCAGATCACCGACGTGGTCGGCGACTGGGCGGTGCGCCGTCCCGGCGTGCGGCCGGGCGGCTGGGCGTTCCAGTACAACAATCCGCACTACCCGGACGTGGATGACACGGCCGTCGTCGGCATGCTGTTGCACCGGAACGGCGATCCGGCCCATGCGGAGGCGATCGACCGTGCCCGGGAATGGGTAATCGGCATGCAGTCCTCCGACGGCGGCTGGGGCGCGTTCGAGCCGGAGAACACCCA
>JARLIN010000353.1 GCA_031291715.1 Rhodopila sp.
ATATTCCGGGGCCAGGACGAGTTTTCTCTGGTCGTAATCATAATAGCATTCCGGCCAGCCAAAGTCCGCGCCGCGCCGCAGCTGGACCACTTCCTCGGCCGGCTCATTGGCGCCCTGTATTGGTTTGTAGAGACTGGGGAAGTTCTCATACAACTGGTCACGGCCATGCTGCGTCGCGAAGATCCGGCCGGCAGAATCGAACGATATGCCCTCCCCGTTACGCAGGCCGGTGGAGAAACGGTCAGCCGGCGAGAATTGTTGATCCAGCTTGTTGGCGTCGTAGCGCCAGGTGCCGCCTCTTGTTTCCAGTTCCGTGCAGGGCTTGTTGCCAGGCATGTTCGGCATGCGGTTCTCGCGTTGGCAAGAATTTGTTGCGGATCCCAGGTCCACATAGAGGTTGCCTTGCGCGTCGATCGCGAAGGGATGCATAGGATGATCGCCGGTCAGGGGCAGTCCCGCCACAACCGTCTGTGGCGCTTCGGTCGGCGCGATGCCACTCGTCGGCAGGGCGTAGCGGACGATACGGTCGTTTGTCTCGGCATAGATGTAGCCCTTATAGACCGCGATGCCGGTTCCCCCCTTGTCGCCATCCGCGGCAGTGGGGCCGAAGCGCTCGGTCTTGTCCGCCTGTCCGTCGCCTTTGGTGTCCTGCAGGGCAACCAGAAACCCGCCGGGGGGCGGGGTGTCGTTGTGGTAATAGCGGCCGCTCCAGGTGTTGACATAAACGATCCCATTCGGCGCCACCGCCAGGTGCCTTGCGTGACCGAGCTTGTCGGCGAAAACGGTGGTGCAAAAGCCGGGCGAGAGGGTGATGCCGCCGTTGTCACCGGGACACGCTGGCGGCTCGGCGCGGGCCGGTGTTCCGGGGACAAGCAGCATCGTTGTCGCCAGCGTGGTCGCGGCTATTAGCGGGACGATTCCTCCTGGATTTAGATGAGAGTTCATTGGCGCAAACTCCTTGAGGTCGATGTGACGTCAATGGCTTGCTGCTAAAGCTTGTCACAGTGCCTCGGGTTGCAACCGGTCAGAAAAAACCGAGGCGATGCGGGCCGGGGCGATCCCGTCTGAAACCTTGGAGAGGACTGCCCACCGCCGGACTCGAACCGGCACGTCCTTTCGAACTGCGGATTTTAAGTCCGCAAGAGCCTTCCGCTACGCAATGATACCGAGCGGGACGGAGTGGTAAAGACTTCGTCCTTTCAGTGCTCTAGAGGCCGTCCGGCAGTGCGGCGAGGGAGACGGAGCGATACCGTGTAGGCCGTTCTGTGAAACCATTTGCTGGTTTTTTTTGAGGGTCAACACCTTGCCGAAGCTGACGAAAACCTTCGTCGAAGGACTCCAGCCGGGGGCAAAACCGTTCATCAAATGGGACGAACTCCTCCCCAGCCTCGGCGTGCGGGTGACACCCGGCGGCTTCAAGACCTTTTTCTTGACGTACCGGACCCAGGCGGCGACCAGCGTCAGATTCGGCTCGGCCGCTATCTGCCGCAGACTGACACGGCGGAGATGGCGCGGGCTGAGGCGATTGATAAACTTGCCGCGATTCAGGCCGGGGGCGATCTCCGCGCTGTCCGCACGGCCAAGCGTGTCGAGCCGACGGTTGGCTTGCTGCTGGATTGCTACATGGTCATCGCCGACGGGCTGCTGCACGCAAGGGCCAGCCGTCATCGTCGCCAACGATCGCCGCGGTTCCAGCGGCGGCGGCTGCCATGCTGGGGCATCGGCCAAAGCCGGTGCACAAGCCAGCGCCGGGACCAAGCCGATGGCAGCCGCTGCGCGGGTCATCGCGCCCCTGCCCCGTGCGCCTTCAGCCATTCCTCGACGAGATTCTGCGCCATCGTAGCTGCCGCTAGTGGTCAAAAAAACGGATGGGTCCGGTGGACTTTGCGGATTTCCACCGTTCGGCAAGAATCAGGGCGGGCATCAAGCGTTAGATTCAATCCCCTAGCGCCGCTGCCCGCATCCGATCTGACGTGGCTGGCGTGACCCAACCCGGATTGTCTTCTTTCCCTGCCGCTTCGGTGCGCGCAGCTTCTTCATCGTCGCCTGTTCGGCTTGCTCGGCACGCTTTCTGAGCGGAGCGGCGGCACGTTGTTCGCGCGCAACCCGGCGGTCGATGGCCTCCTGCGCCCCCTTGCTAAACTCGACCATAGAGCCGGGTGGGAGGTTTTTCATAGGGCAAGATTGGCACCGACAGGTTCGGCAAGAAAAATATGTCTGAGTAATGAACAGGTTCATACATGATCCCGCTCAATACCTCGCGCACGTCGACGTCGCGGCGCCGGCCACGTTTCGGGGGAACGACCACTCCTCGTCGGTCAGATCACTCGGATAACGCAGCTTGTCCCGGTTGTACCGTTGGCGGTTCTCCGCCGTCCACATGAGGCACGTCGCGAATCGATGCAGCAGAAGGAATCATAGACGATTCAATGCGTTCAAGCCCCTATGCCAACCGATTCTAATGACTCGAAAAGTTCTGGTACGGACACTTGGGCAACAGATTCTGGCTTATCGGCGTCCAAGTGCTCGATGGTTTGGGTGCCGGGATATTCGGCGCCCTCACGGCTATGGTGATCGTCGATATCATGGGCGACATCGGATGCTACAACTTGGCTCAAGGCGCCATCGCCACAGTTCAGAGGATTGGCGCCTTGTTGAGCGGGTTGGCTGCCGGCGCGATCGTCGATCACTTCGGATACAGCGCCGCATTTCTCGGCGCCGGCGCCACCACACTCGCGGCTCTGGTCGTTTTCGCACCGCGGATGCCGGAAACTGCCGAGCGGGAGACGCCGGTCCCATAGAACCCCATGACGTCAAATCGCGTCGGCGGAGACCCCTTTCCTATCATTTCCTATGGTCGGCCC
>JARLIN010000354.1 GCA_031291715.1 Rhodopila sp.
CCGGCTACCAGTTGCACCTCGGTAAGTAACTATTCATCAATGAATTGGTCCGGCACGGATGGCCGGATCAAGTCCGGCCATGACGACGATGGGGCAGCGGCCGGTGTGTCACTCTTTGCATCCGCTGGTATCAGTCTTTGCATCCGCTGGTATAAGTCACGAAGAACACGAAGCTCCGGCCGGATATCGGCGGCTCAGTGCCGATGTTTCGAATCCTTTGTGATCTTTCTGTCTTCGTGGTGCAGGTCTCGGTAGGCGACCACGCAAGCCGGCGGTTCCAGAGGGGTAGGAGCGTCGGATGCACGGCCCACGGTGGCGTTTGGAGTCTATTGGTCATCTAAGCAATTGCCCTGATTTATCCGCGCCGGTGTATTGACCCACTGGCTCCACCGGGCATGATCATGCGTCATGACCGAGCCGCAAAAACCCCTCCAACGCCTGGACTACCAGGCCTCCATCGATCGGCCGAAGCTGTCGCTGCCCGGCGGCAAGCGCGTTGCCGTTTTCCTGGTGGTGAATATCGAGCGTTGGGACATCGACCGCACCATGCCGCGCCAGGTCCTCAGCGCGCCGCAGGGCGCCGCGGTGATACCGGACGTGCCCAACTGGGCGTGGCACGAATACGGTATGCGGGTCGGCTTCTGGCGCCTGAAGGCCGCGCTCGATCTGCACGGCATCGCCCCCACACTGGCGATCAACGGCGTCGTCCCCTCGGCCTATCCCCAGGTCACGAAAGCCTGCCGCGACGCGGGGTGGGAGTTCATGGTGCACGGCTATCACCAGATGGCCACCCATCTGGTCGAGGACCAGCGCGCCATGATCCGCGATGCCATCGCCACGTTGCGGGAGGCGGGTGGACATGAGCCGGTCGGGTGGCTCGCCCCCGGCCTGACCGAGACTTTGGATACCCCCGACCTGCTGGCGGAGGCCGGTATCAAGTATTGCGCCGATTGGGTCGTTGACGACCTGCCGGCCACGATCCGCACGACGCACGGGCCGATGCTGACCATGCCTTACAGCGTCGAACTCAACGACATCCCGATCATGATGATCCAGCATCATCGTGCGGAGGAACTCTACGACCGCACTGTGGCGCAATTCGAACGTCTGTATGAGGAAGCCGGGGAACAAGGTGCGAAGGTCATGGGCCTCGCGGTGCATCCCTATATCAGTGGCGTGCCCCACCGTATCGGCTGGTTCGAGCGTGCTCTGACGCACATGGCCAGCCGTCCCGGCACGCTGTTCTGGCAAGGGCGGCAAATCATGGACTGGTACTTGAAAGCAACCGCATGAGCTTCATGGCGAAATGGGGTCTGCTCAGCCAGGCCGAGCGGGACGCGGCATATAACAACCCCGCCGCCGTCGCCGACAGCGCGGTGCTGAGCGCCGCGCGCGAAATGGCGTCGTCCGTGTTCCGCATGACCAGCGGGATGCACCTGGACCTGCGCTATGGAAAAAGGGAGCGTAACACCTGGGACCTGTTCCCGGTATCCGACCCTGATGCGCCCTGCATCGTGTTCATCCATGGCGGATACTGGCAGCGCAACAGCAAGGACCAGTTCGCCAACCTCATCGGTGGCCCGCATGGGCGCGGCTGGTCGGCAGCGCTGCCTGGATACACGCTGGCACCTGATGCCTCGCTGACCGAGATCGTGGCGGAGATCAACGCGGCACTGGACTGGCTCGCGTTGCATGGGCCGGCGCATGGGATCAACGGCCCGATCGTGCTGTCCGGCTGGTCAGCGGGTGGCCATCTGACCGCGATGTGTCTGGGTCATCCGCTGGTGAAGGCCGGGCTGGCGATCTCCGGTGTGTTCGAGCTTGGGCCGATCCGGGATACCTACCTGAACGAGAAGCTTCGCCTGGCCGAGCAGGAGATCGTTTCACTGTCCCCGATGCGGCTGCCGCCGGTGAACAAGCCGCTGGCGATCGCGTATGGCACCGCGGAGTTGCCGCCGCTCGTGTCTGACAGCCGGGATTTGCACGCGCTGCGGTCGGCGGCGCATCTGCCGGGCGCGCTGATCCCCGTGCCGGGGGCGAACCATTTCACCATCGTGCATGAATTGCGTGACCACGACGGTATCCTGACGCGGCATCTGCCGCTGTTGCTGGCAGAGGGGTAGGAGCGTCAGCGGGGAGGTCCCGGCGGCGCCCGGGCACCGGCGACAAACGGCCCGCCGCGGGCCGCGGCCGGCGCGCAGACCGCCTCGGTCTTGGCAGGGCCGTCGATCTTGCGAGCGATGTCGCGCGAGCCGCCCCAGCCAGGCGGCCGCGGCCGATTGCTGGGCGGGCAGCGAACCGCGTGTTAGCGTCTAGTAATGACCACACGGCAATCTTCGATCACTGACGAGCTGCGCAAACTGCTGCTTTCCGGCACCTTCCCGGCCGGGCAGCACCTTGAGGAAATCCCGCTGGCGCAATCGCTCGGCGTTTCGCGCACGCCGGTGCGCGCCGCCCTCGCGGCCATGGCGCAGGAGGGCCTGCTCACCTACCGGTCCAAGCGTGGGTATGTCGTTCGTGCCTTCTCCCTGAAGGAGATCATGGACGCCTATCTCATCCGCGGCACGCTCGAGGGCCTGGCCTGCCGGCTCGTCGCCGAGCGCGGGCTCGATGCGGACTCGCAGCAGGTCCTTCGCGCGTGCCTCGAACGCTCCACCGAGCTCCTGGCCGGCGGGAGCCTGACGGAGAGCGGGTTCATCCCCTGGCGCGACACCAACGACCGCTTCCACCAGCAGATCTTGAAGGCGACGGAAAGCTCCACCCTGATCGAGGCCACCGAACGGACCCTGGCCATTCCCTTCACCTCGAGCCGGGTGGTGCACTGGATCGACTTTGACGGGATCCGCCGCTCGCATGACCACCACCTCATCATCTTCGACGCCCTGAAGCGCCGGCAGCCGGCCCGGGCGGAGATGATGATGGTCGAGCACATCTACGTGGCCAGCGAGGTTGTCCGCGCCCGCTTCGCCGCCAGCGGCGGCCCGGCCGCATCTTCTGCGTGACAGTGCCGTCGCCTGATCCGCGTCTGTGTATACATATCTGCGGAACGCGAGACGATCGGGCGCCGTCTTGATTTGAATTTGGGCTGCCCGACCATTGACACCGAGTAACGTGTATACATAGAAAGACTAACGCCGCGGACGTCCCCCGAACGGGACGCCCGGCAACAAGGGGGAACCGCACATGCCCAAAGGGCTGCACCACGTCGCCTATCGCTGCGCCGACGCCGATGCCACGATCGACTTCTACACCCGCCTCGTCGGCATGCCGTTCGCCCACGCGCTGTTCAACGACCGCGTTCCCTCGACCCAGGAACTCAGCCCCCACCTGCATATCTTCTTCGAGATGGAGGACGGCAGCTATCTCGCCTTCTTCGAGCTACCGCTCGCGCCGCCGCAGTCGATGGACCCCAACACCCCCGACTGGGTGCAGCATCTCGCCCTCGAGGTCGCCGATGACGAGGCGTTGCTGAGCACCAAGGCCCGCCTGGAAGGCGCCGGTGTCGAGGTTGTGGGGCCGACCGATCACGGCTTCTGTAAGTCGATCTACTTCTTCGATCCCAGCGGCCACCGCATGGAACTGAGCGTGCGCCATGACAGCCCTGAAGCCATCGAACGGTTCCGTGCCGAGGCGCCAGCGGTCCTGGCGCAATGGCATGAGCGCAAGCAGCGAGGATGGGCCAACTGACGCACGCGCCCAACTGACTGCGGTAGGCGAGGCCGCAAACAATTCGCCGGTGAGAACAAGCACAATAAAGGGGAAACAATGGCCATGCTTCCAAGACGCCACGCGCTCGCACTGGCGGGCGGCGCGTCGCTCGCTGCGGGCGTCCGAACGGCGCGCGCGGCGACCAGCGGCGACAAGTTGCGCATAGGCGTCCTAGGCGACCAGTCCGGCATCACCTCTGCCCCGGGCGGCCTTGGCGCGGTCGCCGCGGTCCGCATGGCGGTCGCCGACTTCGGCGGCCGTGCCGTGGGCCGTGCCATCGAGGTGATCGACGCCGACTGCAAGCTCAAGCCCGACATCGCCGCGCAGATCGCCGGCCGCTGGTACGACGAGGACGCGGTCGATGTGATCGTCGACCTGCCGCAGACGGCCGTCGCCCTGGCGGTGATCGACGTCGCCCGGCGGCGCGGCCGCAGCACCATCGTCTCCGGGGCCACCGCATCGGCGATCACCGGTGCCCAGTGCGCCGAATTCAACGTCCACTGGGTCGACGACACCTTCGCCCTGGCGAACGTGACCGGCCGCGCCATCGTCGCCGACGGCAAGAAGGACTGGTTCTTCATCACCGCCGATTACACCTTCGGCCACGAATTGCAGCAGCAGGCCACCGACGCCATCGTTGCTACCGGCGGCAAGGTGCTCGGCTCGGCCAGACACCCGTTCGGCAATGCCGACTTCTCCTCCTTCCTGCTCGAGGCACAGACCTCCGGCGCCCAGGTGGTTGCACTCGCCAACGTCGGCAGCGACCTGATCACCGCCATCAAGCAGTCGCACGAATTCGGCCTTGCCTCGGGGGGGCGGCAGATTGTCGGCCTCCTGGTGTTCATCAACGACATTCACGCCCTCGGGCTCGACGTCGCCCAGGGCATGTATGTCACCTCCGGTTTCTACTGGGATCAGAACGACGAATCCCGCCGCTTCGCCAAGCGCTTCGGCGAGGCCACCGGCGCGATGCCCTCGAAGGAACAGGCTTCCGCCTACGCCTCGACCCTGCATTTTCTGCGTGTCGTCGAGGC
>JARLIN010000355.1 GCA_031291715.1 Rhodopila sp.
AGCCGGCGCGACAGCGGATTGACGTCGAACCCCCAGGCCTTCAACCGGTGCAGATAATCCCAATGGGTTTCCGCGACCGGCTCGCTACTCTCCCCCTGCGCGTAGGCGAACAGCGACAGCGGCCGGCCCGCGGTGATCCGTACATCCAACTGACGCAAACTGCCGGCTGCGGCGTTGCGCGGATTCGCGAAGACCTTGGCCCCCGCCTCGGCCTGGGCCTGGTTCAGCGCCAGGAAATCCGCCTTGGTCATGAAGACCTCGCCGCGGATCTCGATCAGGGCGGGTGCATGGCCATGTAGTTTCTCCGGCACCGACCTGATGGTCCGCAGGTTGGCGGTGACATCCTCGCCTTCCATGCCATCGCCGCGCGTGGCGCCGCGGACGAAACGACCGTGCTCGTAGGTCAGGTTGATGGAAAGCCCGTCGATCTTCGGTTCCGCGACGAACGTCAGCGGTTCGGTGCGGCCAAGGAATCGTTTGGCGCGCGCGCAGAATTCGGCGAACTCGGTGGCGTCGAACGCGTTGTCCAACGACAGCATCGGCACGCGATGGCGAAGTTTTGCAAAACCGGTTTCGGGCGCACCGCCGATGCGGGCAGATGGAGAATCGGCCCTGATCAGCGCCGGAAAGCGCGCCTCGATGGCTGCGTTGCGACGCCGCAATGCATCGTAATCGGCGTCACTGATCTCTGGCGCGTCGTGGGTATAATAAGCGGCGTCATGGTGCGCGATCTCCCGCGCCAGACGAGCCAGTTCCTCGGCGGCTTCCTCGGCGGTAAGGGCGTCAATGGGAGACTGCCGGCTGGGATCTAGCATGGCGGATACGCTCCCCTCGTCACGCCCGGCCATGACGGATACCGGGCCGTCATCGGCCAATTCATACAAGCATCCCCTGGGGCGGCTTTTGCCCGCGCAGCAAGTCATCGGCGGCAGCGCGGGCGGATTCGGTTATTGTCTCGCCGGCGAGCATGCGGGCGATTTCCTCCCGGCGCGCGTCCGGTGCCAGATGATCGACGGTGGTGGCGGTCCGGTCGCGGGCGGCCGATTTGGCAACGCGCAAATGGGAAGCGCCGCGCGCGGCCACCTGCGGGCTGTGCGTCACGACCAGCACCTGAAGCCCTTCGGCGACACGCACCAGACGCTCCCCCACCGCCGCCGCGGTCGCACCACCGATGCCGGAGTCCACTTCGTCGAACACCAGTGTCGGCACGGCCGAACCGGCGGACAGCACAACCTTCATCGCCAGCATCAACCGCGACAGTTCTCCGCCGGAGGCAACGCGCGCGAGCGGCCCCGGTTCCTGCCCCGGATTGGTGGCGATCAGAAAGCGCACCTGATCCATGCCGCCTGGCCCCCACGCTGCCTCGGGCATTCCACCGACCTCTGCGAAGAAGCGCGCCTTATCCAGACGCAGCGGCGGCAGCTCCTTCCCCACCGCCTTCTGCAACTTCCCTGCGGCGGTCGCCCGCGCCGCCGACAGCGCGGTGGCAGCAGCGACGTAACGGTCCTTGGTATCCCGGGCGGCCTGCTCCAGCGTCGCGATTTCAGCCGCCCCGGTTTCCAGTGCGGCCAGCCGCGCCGCCAGCGTGTCCAGCAGTGCGGGCAGATCCGGTACGGCGACACCATGCTTGCGGGCGGCGGCGCGCAACGCAAACAGCCGCTCCTCCGACTGTTCCAGCAGGCGCGGATCGACATCGGCGTCCGCGATCAAACGAGTAAGCAGCGTTTCCGCCTCGGCCAGCGCTTCCTCCGCCCTCTCCAGGGCCGCGAGCGCGGGTTCGGCAGGATTTCCCGCCGCCTCGGCCTGCCCCTGTGGGGCGAGCCGTTGCAACGACCGCGCGGCGGCGCGTAAGGCGGCGGCCGGGCCGGCGTTCCGACGATCGCGCGGGGTGATTTCCGCCAGGGAAGCGGCGATCGCTTCCGCCCGCCGTTCGTTCTGTTGCAAGCGTTGGCGTTCTCGCGCCAGGGACTCCTCTTCGCCGATCCGCGGGGCCAGCGTGGCGAGTTCCTCGACCGCGTGGCGCAACCATTGCTCGTCGCGTTCGGCGGCGGCGATGGCGTCCCGTGCCCGATCCAGTCTGGCCAGAGCGTCCCGCCAGAGGCGCCACGCCTCCGCTACGCCAGTGCGTAGCGGGGCCGGAACGCCGAATGCATCAAGCAATCCGGCATGGCTGGCGGGATCGGCCAGACTCATTTGCTCGTGCTGGCCTTGCACCTCGACCAGGAGACTGCCGATGCGGCGCAGCAGGCCGACGCCGACCGGATGGTCGTTGACGAATGCGCGGGATTTTCCGTCCTTGGTGACGATCCGGCGGAGCACGACCTCGTCCTCGGCCGCCAACCCGTGTTCGTCTAGCACGGCGGATACCGCATGGTCGTCCGGCGGTGAAAAACAGGCGGTAACGGTGGCCTGCTCGGTCGTGGCGCGGACCAGACCGCTTTCCGCCCGGGCGCCGAGGGCCAAACCCAGGCTGTCGAGCAGAATCGACTTGCCAGCACCGGTTTCGCCGGTCAGCACCGTCAGACCCTGGCCGAACGACAGATCAAGCCGCTCGATCAGCACCACATCGCGGATCGACAGCGCGGTCAGCATGCCGCGCTGTTCACACTTCTTAACAAATGCCGATCAGAACACCGCATGCCAGGCACGGGCGAAGAAGCCAGGCTGTTCGGGCGGTTCGGGCGGCTCGGCCTCCGCGTTCGGTGCCGCGCCCGGCGCTGTGTTCGGTGTTGTTTTTGCCGCGCGGGCCACGCCGTCGTCCACAAGTTTGGAATAGCTGTTATCGTACCACTCGCTGCCGGGGTAGTTATAGCCCAGCACGGCCGCGGTCTTCCGCGCCTGATCCTTCAAGCCGAGGGCGAGATACACCTCGGTCAAACGCGCCAGCGCCTCGGGGACATGGTTGGTGGTCTGGAAGTCGTCCACCACGCGCTGGTAACGACCGATCGCGGCCTCGTACAGGTGCTGCTTCTGGTAGAAGCGACCGATTTCCATTTCTTTGCCAGCCAGATGGTCGAAGCAGAGATCGATCTTCAGCTTGGCATCGCGGGCGTAGGTGGTGTCGGGGAACCGTGTCACCACCTCCCGCAGAGCGTTCATCGCCTGCTCGGTGCCCTTCTGGTCGCGCTGGATGTCGGCAATCTGCTCATAATAGCACAGCGCGCGCAGGTAATAGGCATAGGCAATGTCGCGATGTGCCGGATGCAACTGGATGAAGCGGTCCAGCGTGCCGATCGCGTCCGTGTATTTGTTCTGCAAATACAGGGAGTAACCCGACATCAACTGGGCGTTCACCGCCCAGGTGGAATAGGGATAATTCTGCTCGACCGCGGCGAACTGGTCGCCGGCCGTCGAGAAGCGGCGCGCATTCAGGGCGTCTACGCCGTTGTTGTAAAGTTCCTCCACCGGGCCGACTGGAACGCTCTTGGCACTATCGTCCGACGAGCCACTACAGCCGGACAAGAATGGCAGGAGCGCCATGATCGCGAGAGCAAGGGCACGCGGAACGCGATAGGTCATGGGGCGATTCTCGTTCATCGCGGCCCTTATATCATGCCGCCGCGATCCGCGAATACAGGGGGCGTTAATCAGGCCGCGGCGACGAGCGGGTCGGTCGCGACCGCGCGCCAGGCGGCGGCATCGGCGAACAGCGCCCGCAGCAGGCGGTTATTCAGGTCGTGGCCGGTGCGGTGCGCGACGAAGCGCCCGTGCAACGGGCCGCCGGCCAGCGCCAGGTCACCCACGGCGTCCAGCAGCTTGTGGCTGGCGAACTCGTTATCCATGCGCAGGCCGCCCGGGTTGAGGACATTCGCGCCATCAACGACGATCGCGTTGTCCAGGCTGCCGCCACGGGCCAGGCCCGCGGCCTGAAGCTGCTCGACTTCCTCCACATGGGCGAAGGTGCGGGCCGACGCGATCTCGTGCCGGAAGCTGTCAGGCGTGAGGCGTAGCGAAGCGGACTGACGGCCAATCGCGCTGGCCGCGAAGTCGATCGACAAGTCCATCTCCAGCGTCGGCGAGACCGCGCGGGCAGCCGGACCGAGCGGACGCAGTTCGGCCCAGGCGTCACCGGCGGCGACGCGAACCGGACGGCGGATTTCGATGACACGGCGGGGCGCGTCCTGCTCGACCGAGCCGGCACAGTCCAGCAGGAACAGGAAGGGGGCGGCCGAACCATCAAGAATAGGAACTTCAGCGCCGTCCACCTCGACCAGGGCGTTGTCGATGCCGAGGCCGGCGAAGGCGGCCATCAGGTGCTCGACCGTGCCGATGCGGGCCGATTGCATGGCGGGATCGGCCAGTACGGTACACAAACGGGTGTCGGCCACGTTGTCGAAGCGGGCTTCGATGTCGCGGCCGAGGTCGGTGCGCCGGAAGACGATGCCATGGTCAGCGGCCGCGGGACGGATGGTCAGGTTGACGCGATGGCCAGAATGGACACCGACGCCAACACAGTCGATCGCGGTCTTCAGGGTGCGCTGCCGCCACCCAAAAGAAGCGCCCGCTTCGGCAAATGGCAATCTAGCGAGGCCGTCCATCAAGGGCATCCCATGCGGCACCGACGGGATCGCTGGTGCCAGGATGTTCGATAGCTCGTTCCGGAGACCGCGCCGAGTCAATGATTGTTGCCCCGTGTTACGCTCCAACGCGTTGCAATTGTTGTTTTTGTTGCTTTGCGTTACACGGGGTCGTTATCGTCTCGTCTCATTCGCCTGCCCGCCATCTATCGACCGATGGCGGGCCGCAGACCGGATCAGTGGATCTCACCGGACCGTTTCAACGCTTCCCGCAGCTTGGCCGGCGTGAAATCCGCGGCGCGGCAGACGTCCAGAATCACCTTCTCCCGCCGCGACACGAGGTCGATCGCCGCCGGCAGTTTGCGCACCGCGTCGGCCGGGATGACCACCGCGCCATGGAAGTCGGCATGAATCACGTCATCGTGCGCCGCCTGCATGCCGAAGATATTCACCGGCTTGCCGAAATCCACCATGTGCACATGCGCGTGGCTCGGCCCGATTCGCCCGCCGATCATCTGATAGCCCGGCGCCCAGGCATCCAGGTCGCGGAACGACCCGTTGGTGACGCAACCGATGGAACCAAGCGCCTTGTGGATGGTGGACTGAACCTCGCCCCAGTAGGCGCCGTAGCCGACGCGGCCGTCGATGTCCTGCAGCACCGCGATGGTGGGGAAATCGACCCGCGCCACGTAGTCGTACCAATCCGCCCGGTCGGTCACCTTGGACCGCGGCGGCTCGGTCGAGCGGATCATGCCGACGCGTGCCACGCCGACGATCGGCTTGGCTTTCGGGTCGATGCAGACCATCGGCTCCACCGTGTAGCCGATGGCGCGGCGCTCCGGCACGACGATCTCCAGCCCGTTGCAGATGGTGGGCGTGTCCCACTGGGCCAGCACATCCAGGTCAGCTTGGGTGAAGGGGCGTTCGGCCATGTTGGTTTCCTCTCTGTGGTCGTGTGGCGAACATACTCGCTCGCGCGGTGGGTTTGCGGCAAGATGGCGCCATGACAATGATCCAAAACGCTGGCATCGCAACCGGCGGCAAAGCGATCTACGGGGCACCTCTTGGCATTCTGATGCTGGAGGCGCGGTTTCCTCGCATCCCGGGGGATATGGGGAATGCGGGCACATGGCCGTTTCCGGTCCTGTACCACGTGGTGAAGGGGGCCAGCCCCGAACGGGTGGTGCTTCAAGGGGCAGCTGGACTGTTGCCGTCGTTTCTGGAGGCGGCGGCGGAACTGGTGTCATTCGGGGCGGAGGCGATCACAACGAACTGCGGGTTCTTGTCGCTGTTTCAGCGGGAGTTGGCGGCGCATGTGCAGGTGCCGGTGGCGACGAGCTCGCTGATCCAGGTGCCGTGGGTGCAGGCTGTTTTGCCCCCCGGCAAGCGGGTGGGGGTGATTACGGTCTCAGCCGGGTCCTTGACTCCGCGGCATTTGGAGGCGGCGGGGGTGCCGTTGGATACGCCGGTTGTCGGAACCGAGCACGGGCAGGAGTTCTTCCGGGTGCTTATCCTGGGGGAAAAGCAGGATATGGACGTGGGGTTGGCGGCGCGGGACATCCTGGACGCGGGACGGACGCTGATGCGGCGGCATCCGGATGTTGGGGCGATTGTGCTGGAGTGCACGAATATGCCGCCTTATGCGGCCTCATTGCAGAAGGCGCTGGGGGTGCCGGTTTTCGATGTTTATTCGTTGGTTACATGGCTGCAGGCGGGGGTGAGGCCTCGGGATTTCGGTGTGGGAGCCCACTTTTGAAATTGCCTTGCCTGTGAGCGTTAGCGGATGTCACAAGCACGAGTGTGGCAGGTCGGTTCGCCGACAATCCAACTGACGTCGAAAGGCGCTGATCTTGACGACTAAACGATCGCGGCATGCCCTTCGGGGCTATGTCTATATGAACTGGAGACTGGTGAGCGCCACGCGGATGCAGTCCGGATCGGGAATTTGAGCGGTCGGCCTCCGGTCTCGACAACCCGCAGCGTGATGGCCGGTGTTGGTTGGATGATGGCCTGGCGGGTGATCAGCCGGTCGCTCGGCTTTGTCAGCATGCTGGTCCTCGCTCATTTTCTGATGCCTGCGGACTTCGGCGTCGTAGCGGTCGCGACCGCCGTATCGGCTTCTATCGATTCGCTATCGCGGCTGGGTGTACGCGACGCGTTGGTGCGGTTGCACGACGAACGGCGCGACTATTACGACACCGCTTTCACGTTCCAAATCGCACGCGCCCTGATGACTGGCTTGTTGTTGGCTGGGTTCAGCCTGTTCTCCCAGGGCGTGTTCGGAGATTCTCGTTTGCACGGAATCTTGCTGCTGATGGCGGCATTCGCTGTAGTCTCCGGGTGTGAGAACATCGGCGTGGTGTCGTTCTCCCGAGCTCTGAACTTTCGTATCCAGTTCTGGATGCAGATCGCCCCGAGGTTAACCGGATTCGTGGTCACCACTGTGCTTGCATTCGTTCTGCGGGACTATCATGCGCTGGTCTGGGGAATGGGGGTGAGCAGCTTCGCCAGTGTCGCCGTCAGCTACATGGCGTCACCACACCGACCGCGATTTGGCCTTACCGGCTGGCGCTATCTTCTCGGGTTTTCGTTCTGGGCCTGGGCCGGCGGTCTCGCCCTCATGGTCTGGAGCCGCGCCGATGCGTTCTTGTTAGCTCCGGTGCTCGGCACCGCGGCTTTTGGCATCTATTTGCTCGCTGGTGAAATCGCGATGATGCCAGTGACCGAATTGCTGGAGCCCGCGTGCGCAACGCTGACTCCAGGGTTTGCGCTGGCACGGCGCAACGGGACGG
>JARLIN010000356.1 GCA_031291715.1 Rhodopila sp.
CGCTGTTTACCAAACCGTTGGGCACCGCGCTCGGCGCGACACCGGCGGCGTTGCAGGTGACGTTTTCCCTGCTGATCGTGCTGCAGACGTTCTTCTCGCCGTTTCAGGGCTGGCTCGTGGACAAGTTCGGGCCGAAGCTGCTGATTGGCGTCGGAGGCTTGCTGTCCGGGCTGTCCTGGGTGCTGGCCTCGTATGCTTCTTCCCTGACCATGCTGTACTTGACCTATGGCCTGATCGGCGGGCTCGGCACCGGCATCGTGTATGTCGGGGTTGTCGGTCAGATGGTCGGCTGGTTCCCGGACCGACGCGGTTTTGCCGCCGGCGTGGTTGCCGCCGGCTACGGGATGGGGGCGATCGTCACGACGTTCCCGATCACCAACTCCCTTGCGGCGGTCGGCTACCAGATGACGCTGCTGCAATACGGCGCGATCTTCGCATTGGTTGGGCTGGTCGCCGCACTGGGCTTGAAGCCGCCGCCGGTGTCGGCGGCGATGCAGCAGGACGCGCCGGGTGCCTCGACCGCCGAGATGCTGCGCTCGCCGGTGTTCTGGCTGATGTTCGTGATGATGACGATGATGTCCACGTCCGGGCTGATGGTGACCTCGCAGATGGCGACATTCGCCGCGGCGTTCGGCATCACCAAGGCAGTGGTATGGGGTTTGGCCGCTCTGCCGCTGGCGCTGACCATCGACCGGTTCACCAACGGGCTGACCCGGCCGTTCTTCGGCTGGGTATCGGACAAGATCGGGCGCGAGAACACGATGTGCCTCGCCTTCGCATTGGAGGGCGTGGCGATGGCGCTGTGGCTGGCGACGCGCAGCGACCCGATGCTGTTCGTGCTGCTGTCCGGCGTCGTGTTCTTCGGTTGGGGCGAGATCTTCTCGCTGTTTCCCTCCACGCTGACCGACACGTTTGGCACGCGCCATGCGACCCGTAACTACGGATGTCTGTATATGGCGCAGGGAATCGGGGCGATCTTCGGCGGCCCGATGGCGTCGCTGCTGCACGAGGCGACGGGGACCTGGACGGCGGTTTTCGGCGTGGCCATCACGGCCGACCTGCTGACGGCGGCGCTGGCGATCGCGGTGCTGAAACCGCTGCGTGCGGGCCACCTGCAGCGGGCGGGGCAAGCCGCGTTAGGGTTCCGTTAACCCAGGCTCCTTAAACGGAAACGGCGACCGGAATTCCCCGGCCGCCGTCAACGAAGGAGGTAACGATGGGTAGAAGCCATCGTGTTACCCTACGCAAGATTGTGGTGATCTGGATCATAAAGGTCAAGATCATTCGCATTCGGAAGTAAGGGGACAGGCCAGCCGCCAGGGGTTTACTCCGAACGGCTGGCCTACTCCTTCTGGGCGGCCAGGTGCCGCTTTAACGTTTCGTTGATCAGACCGGGATTTCCCTTCCCTGCCATGGCGTTCATCGTCTGACCGACGAAGAAGCCGAACAGCTTGTCCTTGCCCGACCGGTATTCCTCCACCTTGTCGGGATTGGCCGCGAGGATGCGGTCCACCGCTTCGTCGATCGCGCCGGTATCCGTGACCTGGCGCAGGCCCTTTTCATCCACGATCGTGGCGGCGTCCTTGCCGGTTTCCACCATCGCCTCGAACACGTCCTTGGCGATGCGGCCGTTGATGGTGTTGTCGGCCATCAGGTCGAGCAATCCGCCAAGCGCGGCGGCGGTAACGGGAGGGTCCTCGATCGAACGGCCGAGGCGGTTCACCGCGGCGAAGAAGTCGCCGGTCACCCAGTTGGCGGCGATCTTCGGGTCACGGCCCTTGGCGACGGTTTCGTAGAAGTCGGCGGTGGCTTTCTCGGCCACCAGAACGGCGGCATCGTACGGCGACAGTCCGTACGATTGTATGAACCGCGCCCGCTTGGCGTCCGGCAGTTCCGGCAGCGCTGCCTTCAGCGACGCGATCCAGTCTTCCTCCAGCACCAAAGGCAGCAGGTCCGGGTCGGGGAAGTAACGGTAGTCGTGCGCGTCTTCCTTCGACCGCATGGACCGCGTGATGCCGCGGCCGCTGTCGAACAGGCGCGTCTCCTGCATCACCGTGCCGCCGGACTCCCAGACCTCGACCTGGCGCGCGGCTTCCGCCTCCACCGCCTGCATGACGAAGCGGATGGAGTTGACGTTCTTGACCTCGCACCGCGTGCGGTATGGCTCGCCATGCTTGCGGACGGACACATTGACGTCGGCGCGCATGGAGCCTTCCTCCATGTTGCCGTCGCAGGTGCCAAGATAGCGCAGGATGGACCGCAGTTTCCGCAGGTAGGCACCAGCCTCCTCCGGGCTGCGGATGTCGGGTTCGGAGACGATCTCCATCAGCGCGACACCGGACCGGTTCAGGTCGATCAGGGTCTTGGTCGGATGCTGGTCGTGGATCGACTTGCCGGCATCCTGCTCCAGGTGCAGGCGGGTGATGCCGATGACCTTGGTGGAGCCGTCGGCGAGTTCCACCTCCACCTCGCCGGTGCCGACGATGGGATGCTCGAACTGGCTGATCTGATAGCCCGAGGGCAGATCGGCGTAGAAGTAGTTCTTCCGGTCGAAGCGGCTGACGGTGTTGATGCGCGCGTTCAGCCCCAGGCCGGTGCGAACCGCCTGCGCCACGCATTCGGCGTTGATCACCGGCAGCATGCCGGGAAAGGCCGCATCGACGAAGCTGACCTGGCTGTTGGGTTCCGCGCCGAACGCGGTCGCCGCGCCGCTGAACAGCTTGGCGTTGCTGATGACCTGGGCGTGGACTTCGAGGCCGACCACGACCTCCCAGGTTCCGGTGCTGCCCTCGATCGCGTATTTCGGTTGCATCGTCATCGCCGCTCCATCCGCTTCACCGCGGCCATTGCCGGATCGCCAAGAAGCCGCCGTCGATTGGCAGCATAACCCCGGTAATCCAACGCGCCTCATCGCTCGCCAGGAACACCGCCGCGTGGGCAACGTCCCAGCCTGTTCCCTCGGTTTGCAGCGGCACCGCCTTGCGCCGCCGCTCCCGTCCCTCATCCCCAAGATGTGCCACCAGCGGGGTGTTGACCGTGCCGACCACCAGGGCATTGGCGCGAATGCCATGCACGGCGTAGTCCGCCGCGACCGACATTGTGAAGCCGTGCAGCCCGGCCTTCGTGGTGGTGTAGGCCAAACCGCCGGAGGTGCCTGACAGCCCGATCGCCCCCGCCACCGAGGATACGTTATTGATCGCGCCGCCGCCGCCCGCGCGCATCCGAGGCAGGCAAGCCTTGCAGGCCATCAGAACGGAGGTCAAATTGGCCTGAAACACCCGGTTCCAGTCGTCCAGCTCCAGCGTTTCCGGCGTGCCAGAATGCCCAAAGCCGATGTTGTTATGCAGGATGTCGAGCCGGCCGTAACGCTCCACCGCGAACGCTGCCATCGCCTCCGCCGAATCCTGCTGCGTGACGTCCGCCGCGAAGGCCGAGGCCTCGCCTCCTTCAGCACGAATTTGTTCCGCCAGCGCCTCCCCGCGCGCCGCGTCGCGGTTGACCAGCACCACCTTCGCCCCCTCGCGCGCGAACAGGATGGCGGTGGCTGCCCCGTTGCCAACGCCCTCCCCGCGGGACGCGGCCCCGGTTACGATCGCGACTTTCCCAGCCAGACGTTGACCCATCCGCTATCCTCCGGCCCGGATCGCCGGCAGCGCGGTGAACCCCGCCGCCTGCTCCAAGGTCGCGGAGACCGCGAATACCGTCTCCTCGTCGAACGGCTTGCCGATCACCTGCAATCCCAGCGGCAATCCGTTCGCATCGAGGCCGACCGGCACCGATGCCGCCGGCACCCCGGCGAGGTTGGCCGGCACCGTGAACAGATCGTTCAGATACATCTTGATGGGGTCGTCCATGTTCTCGCCCTGGGCGAACGCCGCGGACGGCGCGGTCGGGGTAAGCAGCGCGTCCACGTGCGCGAACGCGTCGGTGAAGTCCTTCAGGATCAGCGCGCGTATTTTCTGTGCGCGCAGGTAATACGCATCGTAGTAACCAGCCGACAGCACATAGGTGCCGATCAGCACGCGCCGCCGGACTTCTGGTCCGAACCCCTCGGCGCGCGTGCGTTCATACAAATCGCGCAAATCCTCGCCGTTCTCGCGGGCCCCGAACCGCACCCCGTCGTAGCGCGCCAGGTTCGACGACGCCTCGGCCGGCGCGACGATGTAGTAAGTGGCAAGGCCATATTTTGTGTATGGCAGGGACACATCGACAATCTCCGCCCCCGCCGCCCGCAGCCAGTCCAGACCTTGCTGCCAGAGCGCGTCGATCTCCGCCGGCATGCCGTCGGAATGATACTCGCGCGGCACACCGATCCGCAGCCCCTTCACGCCACGGGCGCAAGCCGCCTCGAAATCCGGCACCGGCACCGCGGCACTGGTCGAATCCTTCGGATCGTGCCCCGCCATCGAGCCAAGCAGGATCGCACTGTCCCGCACGGTGCGGGCGAACGGACCGGGGTGATCGAGGGAGGACGCGAAGGCCACCACACCCCAGCGGGAGCACCGTCCATAGGTCGGCTTCACCCCGACCAGCCCGCAGAACGACGCGGGCTGCCGGATCGACCCGCCGGTGTCGGTGCCGGTGGCACCCATCGCCAGCCGCGCCGCGACGGAAGCGGCGGACCCGCCGGACGAACCGCCCGGCACCAGGACGGCGGTTTCGTCCTGTTTGCGCTTCCACGGGTTTTCCACCGGTCCGTACGCCGAGGTCATGTTGGACGAACCCATCGCGAACTCGTCCAGGTTCGTCTTGCCGAGGAGTACCGCGCCGTCGCGCAGCAGGTTGGCGGTGACGGTGCTCTCATAGGGCGGCACGAACGGGCCTAGGATCTTGCTGCCGGCCGTCGTCCGGACGCCGGCGGTGCAGAACAGGTCCTTGATCGCCAGCGGGATGCCGGTCAAAGCGCGGGCTTCCCCGGCGGCCAGCGCGGCATCGGCGGCGCGTGCCTGGTCCAGCGCCTGGCTGTGGCTGACGGTGATGAACGCGTTCAGCCGCGTGTTCAGCTTTTCAATCGCATGCAGATGCGCCATCGTCAGATCGACGGCGGAGAATTCTTTCGCGCGCAGCCCGTCGCGGGCCTGGGCGATGGTCAGGTCAGTCAGCATCACTCAACGACTTTCGGGACAACGTAGAAATCGCCGATGCGCTCGGGCGCGTTGGACAGGACCTTGTCCGCGTAGCCACCGTCGGTCACCACATCGGCGCGCATCGCCATGGCCATGTTGGTGGCACCGGTCAGCGGAGCGATGCCGGTGACATCGACCTCGTTCAACTGCTCGATCCAGCCCAGGATCCCGTTCAGTTCATTGCGCAGGGGCTCGACCTCATGCTCCTCCACCCGGATGCGGGCGAGCGAGGCGATGCGGCGGACGGTCGCGTGATCGAGCGACATACGATTAGATTTCCTTGGCTGGATGCGAGGGCGGGACCATAACGACGCGCATGGCTCTGTTCAACCTGACGGATTTGCTGGCCTCGCTGGGGCGCGACCAGCGGGTGATTGGTATCGACCCCGGCGCCCGGACGATCGGCCTTGCGCTGTCGGACGTGCGGCGGACGCTGGCGTCGCCCTACGGCAGCCTGAAGCGCGGGAAGCTGAAGGCAAACGCAGCCGAGATCGCGGCGATCGCGCTGAAGGAGGGCGCGTTCGGGCTGGTGGTCGGGTTGCCGCTGTCGATGGACGGCACCGCCGGTCCGGCGGCACAGGCGGCAAAGGATTGGGCGTTCGCGCTGTCGGATGCGATCGGGTTGCCGGCGGCGCTCTGGGATGAGCGGCTGTCCAGCGCGGCGGTCAATCGGTTCCTGATCAATGAGGCGGACCTGACGCGCGCCAAGCGGGCGGAGGCGGTGGACCGCGCCGCGGCCGCATGGATGTTGCAGGCAGCGTTGGATGCCGGTCAGCGGTGACCCGATAGCAAGCCGCGGAAAGATGAACCCACGGGCAATCGCCCCTGGTCATGGCCCGGCGACAGTTGTTCAGACCGGAGACATTCCTGACGTACGTTCGGAGACCTTCCTGACGGTTTTGGGCTTCGCGGTGTGAAGCAGCACCGCGATCTCCAGGTTGGCCTCAATTGCTGAGAAGGACGGCTCGAACGGGAGAGCCGTCCGCATCATTTATCTTAAGCGGCAGCGCGACTAGCCGATACGCACCAGCCGGCACGGACGAAAGGTCCAGCCCTTCGAGAATCAGAACGTCCGCTCCAAGTAGAACCATGTGTACCGGATAGGCCTCATCGCCATGGCGATCCACGCTGAGATAGTCGATCCCCAGCACATTGGCCCTCGCGGCCACCGCCCTTTCAGCCGCTTCCGCTGCGATGAAGACATGATTTTCATCGAACGCGCCAACCGTGGGAAGCAGGGAGTTCCGGGTCTTGAACAACACCGCCTTGCCAGAAATGTCGCCCGCGCGATCGACATCATCGGGCGTCACGGAATCGCCTGTTGCCTCAACAACGACGGCCTCGCACATGAAGCGGTGCAGCGGAATCTGATCGAGGGTTTTGCCATCGCGGATAAAATGCCGCGGCGCATCGAAATGGGTCAGGAAATGCGTCGTCCACCCGGTCAGCGCGGTGATGCGGCACGGGCATCCGGGGCCGATATCGCAGACCGTCGCCTGGCCTGTTCGGCTGTCGCCTGGATAAGCGACCGCACCCGGTATGATCAGGCGCGAGATGTCGAAGATCTGCATGATCGCCCCTGCCCGCCTACACCTTTTGCCGCAACCCCAGCCGATCGAGGCGCGGCAGGACCTCCTGCACGAAGAATGGGATTTCCTTCAGGTAATCCACGAACGCGACCGTACAGCCAGCCAGACCGGTCGCACTCATGCGCGCCATTTCCTGCGCGATATCGTCAGGCGAGCCCACGAACGGATACGCCCCCGGATATCCACCCGCGTAACGCTTGTCGCCCGCGCGGGTAAACCGGTTCTCGAACGGCCGCGCGATCGGCGCCGCGCCGGGGACGGTCGTGCCTCGGGTGCGGCGGTAATAGTCCTGGCCGTCAGTGTCGGCCATTTCTTCCGCGAAGTAATGGAAGTAGTCCTCCGCCTCCCGCCGTGACGGCCGGCACACGACATGCCCCATCGTGAACACCGAGATCGTCCGCTGATACCGCGCCATGTGCCCGGCGACATCGGCCAGCAGCGCCGGCACCTGATCCAGCTCGGTCACGTTCAGGAACAGCACATCTGCCGCCCGCGCCGCGAAATCCCGCCCCCTGGGCGAAAATCCCGCCGACATCACGGGTGGCCGGGGCCGTTGCACCGATACCGGATCGGTCTGCAAATGCTTCAGCTTGAAAAACCGCCCGTCCCAGTCGAACTCCGGTCCGCCTTCCAGCAGCTTCGACCAGACCTGGAACCACTCCAGTCCGTGATCGTAGCGGGTGTCCGGATCGATGGTCACGCCGTGCAGGTCGAACTCCGCCTGGTTCCACCCGCAGACGATGTTCAGGCCGGCTCGCCCATGCGTCACGTGATCAATCGTAGCGATCGCCTTGGCCCCAAACGCCGGTGTCACCAGCGGCACATGCACCGTGGAGAATATGGCAATTCGCTTCGTCACCGCGCCAAGCGCGGCCCCGTGAGTCAGGGTCTCAAAAGATCGGCCGTAAATATTCGCCTTGCCCTGGTAGCCGCGCCATTTCGCCACCGGCAGAATAAACTCCAGCCCCGCCTCGTCGGCGATCCGGGTCATGGCGACAATGTCGTCCCAGTCCGCTTTCCAGCGTTCGGGCGCCAGGCTCATGGTCAGGCCGCCATCGCAGTTCGCGCTGAAAATGCCAAGCTTGAAGCGGTTGGGGCCGAACAGGGGGTTCAATGGGTGGCGCATGGATCGGTTGCTTCCCCTGACCGTCATGGCAGGCGGTCGTGCGACACAGTAGATGCCGATCGGGCTTATACGAACTCCGCCCCTCGCGCACCATAAAGTGGCTTGTCATCCGGCCGGCACGCCAGTGTCATCGGTGACTCATCGCTCGCGCATCAACAGCACAGAATGGTGACCCTGACGCGAACCATGGCCCGACCGCTGATCCCGCCGACGAAGAACGCGCCAGAATGCGACGAGGCCGCGATGGCGAAAGCGCAGCAGGAAGCCAATGCGCCGATGCGCATCTATGTAGAACAGACCGCGTTGAAAGTGCCGGAGTAAGCACGATGCTGATCTGCCAGCTTACCGACCTGCATGTTCGCCCGATCGGGGCCGCCGCCAACCGGGTGTCGGAAACCAATATGCTGACCGAGCGGGCGTTTCGCGTCGTGGCCGGCTTCACCCCGCAGCCCGACGTCGTGGTTATCACCGGCGATCTGACGGAATGCGGTCTCCCCGCCGAATACGAGAACCTGGCGGCGATGCTTCGGCGGGCATTGACGATGCCGGTCTATGTCATTCCCGGCAATCACGACCAGCGCGACACCCTGCGGATCCAACTTGCACACCTGCCGGGAGTCACCAGGGATCCCCAGTTCGTCCAGTACGCGGTTGAAGACCAGCCCGTGCGCCTGATTATGCTGGACACACTGGTCCCCGGCGCCAACCACGGCGAATTGTCCGCCGCCCAACTGGAATGGCTCGACCGGACGCTGGCGGCGCAGCCGTCGAAGCCGACCCTGGTGGCGATGCATCACCCGCCCTTCGCCACCGGCATCCCGCATATGGACAGGATCGCGCTGCTGACAACCGAGGCATTTCGCTCGGTGATCGCACGCCATCGTCAGGTCGAACGGATCATCTGCGGCCACCACCACCGGGCGATCGTCGGGCAATGCGCGCACGCGATCGTCTCCATATCGCCGTCCGTCGCACATCAGGTGGAGCTGACGTTCGACCCGGATGATACGGGTGCGTTCAATTTCGAACCGCCCGCCTTCCAGTTGCACACATGGCACGACAGGAATGGTTTCGTGTCACACACGGTCTATACCGACAGATATCCGGGGCCGTTTCCGTTTTTAACTGATCCCTATTATGCGGGCGCGTAGAGGAAATAAATGGTCATCGAGTGAAACAATCTCACACGTCCTGTTGTTTACCGTTTGTTAAGAGTCTCCTGCTAAAGGTACCGTTTCAACGTCGGGTCGCACGATGTGATTACGATTTGGATGACATATTGCCTCGCGGCGGCAGCCGCCTCGGTCGCCTTCGTCGCCGCGGGCTGGCGTAGCGGACAGCCACTCGGCGTGGCGGCAGCAGAGGCATACCCCGGTCTCGTCATCGATCCCCTTTGGGGCGAGACCGATATCGACCTGTCCGCATCGCAATCCCAGGCCGATGCCGGGGCCGCCATTCGTCTGGCGTTGAAACGTCTTGCGCCGGTCATGGCCAGCCGGTCCGTGCAGGCGGAAGTGGCCGCACCATCCGGACTTCTGGTCCGGATGCGCGGCGCTGCTCTGGCGGAACTGTTGGAGGAGATGCTGGCCACGGCGATTCACAGCGCGCCCGCCAGCCGGCTTCTGCTGACAGCCGTGTCCCGCGGCGATCACATCCACGTTGGCATCACGGACGACATGCCGGGGGCGGATCAGGCGGTGCGCCTGGGAAGCGTTCGCGGCCTGAAGGAGCGCGTCGCGATGCGCGGCGGTGCGCTGGACCTTGATGTGCGTCCGTCGGAGGGCACGACCATGACCCTTCGCCTCGCCGCGGCAACCGAGGAGACGCAGGACATGCAAGATCGGGCGCTGCCCGAACCCGCAAAGGGGCCGGCCACCCCCTTGATCCCGTCGGAGCGCGATCGTCTCAGGTTGCATCAACCTGAGACGTGAATCGCCCTCTCAAACAACACGCGTTGGCAGCGACTCTCAATTCTCGTCATGGCCCGGCGACAGTCCGGGCATCTGCAGCAGCACGGCGGGGGTTCAGGTGGCCCGGACTGGCGCTGGGCCATGACGGAGGGGGAATGCCCGTGGGCTTATCTTTCCGCCATTTGGTATCAAACAAATGAGGTAGCGCGGCACGGGGCGGCCGAGGAGGCGGTTCCGGGGCAGCGCCCCGATCGTTTCCTCCCGCGCCCTCAGCTCCGGTAGGAGCCGTTGATGTCGATGTAGCCGTGAGTCAGGTCGCAGGTCCAGGCAGTCGCCTTGCCACGGCCAAGGCCGATATCGATGGCGATTTCGATCTCCAGGCCCTTCATGTGCGCGACGACCGGCGCCTCGTCGTAGCCCGGGATGACCGTGCCCTCCTTGGCCATCCACACACCGCCGACACCGATGGACAGCTTGTCGCGATCCGCGGGCTCCCCGGACTTGCCGACGGCCATGACGATGCGGCCCCAGTTGGCGTCTTCCCCGGCGATCGCGGTTTTCACCAGCGGCGAGTTCGCCACCGCCATGGCGATCTTCTTCGCGGATTTGGCATTGGCCGCGCCGGTGACGTCGATACGCACCAGTTTCTGCGCCCCCTCGCCGTCCCGCGTCACCTGCAACGCCAGGTCCAGCAGCAGGTCGTTCAACGCGCGGGCGAAATCGGCTAGCATCCGGTTGCGGGCGGCACTGCCGTCGGCCGGTGGGATGCGCGGATGTTTCGCCTGGCCGGTCGCGATCAACAGCACCGTGTCCGATGTCGAAGTATCGGAATCCACCGTCGTGCAGTTGAAGCTGGCATCGACCCCCTTCTTCAGCATCGTCTGCAGCGCGTCCGCCGGGATTTTCGCGTCGGTGAACACGAAGCACAGCATCGTCGCCATATCGGGCGCGATCATGCCGCTGCCTTTGGCGATCCCGGTGATCCGCACCTGCGCGTCGCCAATCTGAGCGACCCGAGTCGCCGCCTTCGGGAACGTGTCGGTGGTCATGATGCCGCGCGCCGCGGCTTCCCAGTTATCCTCGCTCAGGCCCTCATGCAGCGTCGGCAGGGCCGCCACCAGCTTCTCGTGCGGCAGTACCTCCCCGATCACCCCGGTCGAGGCGACGAACACCTGCTTCGGCGGGCAGCCCGCCAGCTTGGCCGCCGCCCCCGCCGTCGCGGCGCAGGCATCCCGGCCGGCCTTGCCGGTGAACACGTTGGCATTGCCCGCGTTCACCACCACCGCCCGCGCCTTGCCGCCCTTCAGCGACGCCCGGCACCAGTCGATCGGCGCCCCAGGGCATTTGTTGGAGGTGAACACACCGGCCACCGTACTGCCCGGCGCGACCTCCATCATCACGACATCGGTTCGCCCCTTGTAGCGGATGCCCGCCGCTGTGGCGGACAGACGAACCCCAGGCAGCGGCGGTAATTCCGGCAGCGGAACAGCGAGCGGTGACACAGCGGCAGCCATCGTTTCCTTCCTTCGCGTCGTCTTACTTCTTGCTTGAATCCGTCACTTCGCCGGCGGGGGTTCAGCCGTATCGGTCGCTTTGGCAGGCGAGCCGTCCATGTTGAATTTTTCGACCTTCACTTCGCTCCGCGCCTGCGCGACCTCTTTCTGGATGGCGGCCTGGACCATCGACTGCCGCAGCTCGTCGCGCGCCTGCTCGAAGGTTGGCTGGGGTGCCGTGCGATGCTCGAGCGTCTGGATCACGTGCCAGCCGAACTGCGTTTTCACCGGGGTCGGCGAAACCTCATTGTCCTTCAGCGCGAAGGCGGCATCGGCGAATTCCGGCACCATGTCGCCCTTTTTGAAGAAGCCCAGGTCGCCACCCTGCTGTGATGCACCGGGATCCTTGCTGTACTGCTTGGACAAGGCCGCGAAGTCGCCGCCCTTTTTCAGCTCGGCGATGATCTTCTTCGCGGTCGCTTCGTCGCTAACCAGAATATGGCGAGCATGGACCTCGGTCTCGCCAGGCTTGCCTGCGTATTCCTGGTCGTAGCGGGCCTTGACGGCCTCATCGGTGACCTGCGGGCGGACCAGCTTGTTGAGCATCGCGGATTCAATCGCTCGCTCCTGCGCCATCCGGACCAGGCGCTGCACGTCCGGATCTTTGTCCAGCCCGGTCTTCTGGGCTTCGACCAGCAGCGCCTGCGCGTCGATCAACTGCTCCAGCAGCATCGGGTACAGCTGCTGCTGCGGCATGCTGCGCGCCTGGGGCGGCAAGGTTTCGGCCGCGGCCTTTAGGTCATTTAGATGGATTGGCTGCTGATTCACCGTCGCCACCACCGGATCTGGATTTGACTGCGCGGACGCCGGCGCAGCCATCATCACGCCGATCAGAGCGGCAGCGGCGAACAGGCGGGCCGGCGGCCCAAACGAGCAGTCCGGAAAAAACGACATGGCAACCCCTGAAGGAAAGACCGGCTGCTTATGACGGAAGCCGGCATGGTGAACAAGGCTGAGCGAATTACGGTCCCTGATTGCCGCCGGCGCTGACCGCACCCAGCCGCGGTGCGGTATCCAACTCCGATCCGTCCAGGTTGAAGCGGTGGATCGTCAATGAGGCGCGGGCCTGTTCGATGGCCTGCTGCACCGCCGCGCCCAGCAACTCCTGCCGCAACTGGTCATGCATATCCGAAAAGCTCGGCGGCGCGACCAGGCGCCGTTCCTCGACCTTGATCACATGCCAGCCGAATTCATTCTTGACCGGGTTGGGTCCGATCTGCCCCGGCTGCAACGAAAACGCCACGTCCGCGAAGCTCGGCCAGACCTGCTCCCGCCGGAAAAACCCCAGGTCACCGCCCTTGGCGGCATCGGGGTCCTTGCTGACCACCCGGGCGATCGTCGCGAAGTCCGCGCCTTTTTGCAGATCTTCCAGTACCTTGCGCGCCTCGGCCTCGGTGGCGACGAGGATATGGCGGGCGCGCACTTCCTCGGTTGCCGGCCGGTTGGCGAACTGTCGGTTATACCGATTCTGGATCGCCTGCTCGGTTACCTTGGGTGCGGCAACCTCCCCCAGATAGGCACCTTCCAGGATCCGCTCGATCGCCGCCTGGATATCATGCTGGACCTGCTTCTTGTCCTCCAGGCCCTTCCGCCTGGCCATGATCACCAGCGCTTCGTGATCGATCATGCGATCCAGCAGCACGGGGTAAAGCGTGTCGAACGGCAGGCCGTGCAGGTTTTCCGGCAAGGTCTTCGATGCCTCGCCCAGGTCGCTGAGATAGATCAGATGGCCCTCGACGCTGCCGACGACCGGGTCCGCATTGCCTTGCGATGGCGCCCGGGCGCCGCCCGGCGTACCCATGCCATTCGGCGCGCTGCCAGGCCCGGACGCGGGTGAACCGGTGGACTGTGCCAGCGCGGACAGCGGCAACACGACCGCGCATGCCAGGAAGAGACCATGACGAAGCAACGTAACCGGTGAGCGCATCGAGACTCCTGCGACACGTCCCGCTCGCCACCCGGGCGAGCAGAGGACGCATGATGAAGCTATGCCCGGTCATGGCCTGCAAGGCCAGAGGAAGCTATATGTCCGTTTACGAGATGGGGAGGAGGCAGGTATGCCCGAAATCTACGTCCACGCCGTCGAGGGCCGGACCCTGGACCAGAAGCGCGCCTTGGTGCGGGACATCACCGCCGCCGTGGTCAAGAACTTCAACGTCACGCCGGACACGGTGATGGTCCAGATCATCGAATCGGCGAAGGAGAACAAGGCGAAGGGCGGGGTCCTGTTCAGCGAGCGATAGACCGGGCCCAGGGTGGTTCGCGCATGATCGTGCCGGCGCGCGAACGTCTGAAGCGCGTGAGTCTTGCGATTAAGCAAACGCGTGGATCGCGCGAATAGACAAAGAATTATGCCAGGCGGCGGAAAGATTAACCCACAGCCATTGCCCATCCGTCATGGCCCATCCGTCATGGCCCATCCGTCATGGCCCATCCGTCATGGCCCATCCGTCATGGCC
>JARLIN010000357.1 GCA_031291715.1 Rhodopila sp.
CCCCGAACCGCGCTTAGCTGCTGTTTAGGCAGCGACCGCGAATGCTACGTTGTTATCGTTCGCATTTATAATATAGCCCGATAACGGCGGTACAATGCCGAGCAAAAGATGGGTCTTTACCACGCGTGTCGAGCCTGTTTCGCCCCCAGATGTCCCGATATCCTGGGATGAATGGTGGAGGCGCCGGGCACTGCCCCCGGGTCCACAACGATTATTCCACGCACCGTTTATCGCCATAGCCAGCAAGCTGGCAGGGCCAGATGTAGGCTGCTTGCCCCCGTCATTCAAGCCCGGTTACCGAAGCCAACGATGTCTGAAGGGAAGTGCGGCATGTTCATGGACATGTGACAGGACGGTTGCTAGAAGCCCGCTTGTTTCCGGCGCTCCGACCGGTCCGGCATCCTTTCCAGCGGCCCTGCTCATGAAGATTGTAGCCTGCAACAGCAACCGTCCCCTGGCCGAGGCTGTCGCCGATATCCTCCGCCTGCCGCTCACCAAGGCGTCAATCCGGCGCTTCGCGGACATGGAAGTGTTCGTCGAAATCCAGGAAAACGTCCGTGGCGAGGACGTTTTCGTCATCCAGTCCACGTCGTTCCCGGCGAACGACAACCTGATGGAGCTGCTCGTCACGCTGGACGCGCTCCGCCGTTCCTCCGCCCGCCGCATCACCGCCGTGATCCCCTATTTCGGCTACGCACGGCAGGATCGTAAGTCCGCGCCGCGCACGCCGATTTCGGCCAAGCTCGTGGCGAATCTGATCACCGAGGCCGGTGCGAACCGCGTTCTGACCATGGACCTGCATGCAGGCCAGATTCAGGGCTTCTTCGACATCCCGGTGGACAACCTGATCGCCGCGCCTTTGTTCAGCCGCGACATTCAGGAACGCTATGAAGGCCGCGACCTGATGATCGTCTCGCCGGACGTGGGCGGCGTGGTCCGCGCCCGCGCCATCGCGACCAGGCTGAACTGCGACCTGGCCATCATCGACAAGCGCCGCGAACGCGCCGGCCATTCCGAGGTAATGAACATCATCGGCGACGTGGTCGGCCGCGACTGCATCCTGGTCGATGACCTCGTGGACTCCGGCGGCACCCATTGCAACGCCGCGGACGCGCTGATGAAGCGTGGCGCACGTTCGGCCAGCGCCTATGTCACCCACGGCGTGCTGTCGGGCGCGGCGGTCGCCCGTATCGCCTCCTCGCCGATCGAGATGATGACCATCACCGACTCGATCCTGGCGACCGACGAGGTGAAGCGTTGCACGAACATAAGGGAACTCACGATCGCCCCCCTGCTGGCCGAGGCGATGCGCCGTATCAGCGATGAAAGCTCGGTCAGTTCCCTCTTCGACTAGGGTGTGTGGAAGACCCGCCTCCTCGAGGATTTTGATCAGCGGCACTCCCCCGTTACGGGCGTGCCCCTGGCCGGCTTGATCACGACGCTGTTGCCGAGCCCGAGGCCGGAGCGACCGAGCGCATGCTGAGATGAAGCGGGAAGTTCCACGGGCTGATGACGCCGACGGCTCCAGGGGTTCGCGATAGACCCGGCTTTCCCGCCCCGCGACGCCGGGAAATCGGATGAACGGCCGTGGTGGCGCGCAAGTCCGGATTGGGCTGACGGTGGTCCTTGGTACTCGGACGCCTCGAACCGCGGAACACAGATGCGCGATCTCTGGTAAGGGCCGAGGCATTTTTTGAACCGCCAAGACGCCAAGGTTTTCAGCCATCTATCGAAGCCCATTGTGCGAGCATCGACTGGCGCCTTGGCGGTTCAAACTTGTCGGCAGATGGTCACACACCCTGGCAAGCGCGAAGACCCCTGATGTTCGGTGAATTGGGAGCCATGCCGGTCGATTGATTGTTCAAGCGATTGCCCTGAGGGAGTATATGGCATGCATTGACCCCGCGAGGCTGCCGTGCTCCCGGGCACGGCCTGGAAAAGGTGTGCGATATGACAGATGGAGACAAGCTCGTCATCGTATGTCCGACCTGCGCGACGCTCAATCGAGTGCCCGCTGCACGACTCGCGGAAAAAGGGCTTTGCGGGAACTGCGGCAAATCATTGTTTCTCGGGCAGCCGATCGAGCTGACCTCAGCGAATTTTGAAAAGCATTCCGTATCGAGCGACATTCCGCTTCTGATCGATTTCTGGGCGGCTTGGTGTGGACCGTGCCGCCAGATGGCGCCGGGCTTCGCGGCGGCCGCGGCCAAGGTCGAGCCGTACCTGCGGCTCGCCAAAATCGACACGGAAGCGGAGCAAACACTGTCCGCCCGCTTTGGTATTCAGAGCATACCCAGCCTCATCCTTGTCGAGAAGGGCGAAGAAATTGCCCGCACCGCGGGGGCGAGACCCGAGGCCGCGCTGCTCCAATGGATCGAGCATGCGATGGCGTCGCGCCGCCGGCATTTCCCTGCTCGCTCCGTCGGCGGCAACGCATGAGCCGGCTATGCGGCCCGTGCAACGGAAATCCTGTGTTGATGTTCCAGGAACGAACATATGCCAAAAGAGAATTCCGTCCTGAGTCAGGCCTTCGTCGAGCAACAGCGCAAGCGTCTTGAGGCGCTCCGCGAGCAACTCCTTGGTGGGGAGGAGCGAAGCCTGGCGAAGGAGCGGGCGCTTAAGGAAGATCGTGGAGAAGAGGCCGAGGAATTCGAAGAGGCAGCCCAGCGCATGGCCCAGAACGAGATCGGTCAGGCGCTGCATAACGTTGATGAGCGGCGACTCCACGCCATCGAAAGAGCGCTTAAGAAGATTGTGGCGGGTACTTACGGTCTCTCGGACATGAGCGGCGAGCCGATCCCGAAAGCCCGACTGGAAGCAACGCCCGAGGCCGTCCTCACCGTCCAGGAAGAAGAACAGATAGAGCGCCAGCACTAGCTTATGGGATCACGATTCGCCCTCCTGGCCTTCGTTGAGATGGGCGCTGCAAGGCATTGATCGCTGGCCCCGCCCCGTGATGACGGGGTGCGGATATAGCCCACCCCCTGGACGACATCGCCCCCAGACGGCATGGTCGGCGCGAGATCGACCCGCCCCCGACAGACGCTTGTTTGTTCGGGAGGAGGTTACATCTAGACGTGAACGACCGACGACGACCAGGAAGAGCGATCAATGGACCATATCATCGGCCAGGCACCTCAGGCCGCCGGAACCGCCGCGGCGAATATGCCCGCGTCGAACATGCCCGCGTCGAACATGATCGTCGATGGCGACCAGAAGACCTTCATGCAGGATGTGATCGAGGCATCGCGCTCGATCCCGGTGCTGGTGGATTTCTGGGCGACCTGGTGCGGCCCCTGCAAGCAGCTGACCCCGACGCTGGAGAAAGTCACGAAGGCCGCCGGCGGCCGGGTGAAGCTGGTGAAGATCGATATCGACCAGAACCAGGCGCTGGTGCGGCAACTGGCGCAGGTGGGCCTGCCGATGCAGTCGGTGCCGACTGTCGCCGCCTTCTGGCAGGGACAGATCGCCGACGTATTCCAGGGCGCGCAGCCGGAATCCGAGGTGAAGCGGTTCGTCGAAGCGCTGCTGAAGGTCGCCGGCGGGTCGATGCCCACCGCCGACCTGCTGGCGGAAGCGAAGGCAGCTCTGGAGCATGGCGACGCGCAACAGGCCGGCGAATTGTTCAGCGCGCTGCTCGGGGAAGAACCCGAAAACGGTGATGCCTGGGGTGGCCTGATCCGCGCGCTGATGGCCATGGACCAGGAGGAAGCGGCGCAGGAGGCCCTTTCCCAGGTGCCGGAAAAGCTATCGGAACATGCGGAGATCGCCGGCGCCCGCAGCGCGCTGACGCTGGCGCGTGAAGGCCGGGCCGCCAAGGACCAGCTGGAGTCGCTGCAGGCGCGACTGGCGGCCGATCCCGCGGATCACCAGGCCCGGTATGATCTCGCGACCGCGCTGAACGCGATGAACGAACGCGAACAGGCCGCCGAGGCGCTGCTCGAAATCATCCGCCGCAACCGCACCTGGAACGAGGATGCCGCTCGGCTGCAATTGCTGAAGTTCTTCGAGGCCTGGGGATTCGACGATCCCGCGACCTCCGCTGCCCGCCGTCGTTTGTCTGCGATCCTGTTTAGCTGAATGACCGCGTTCCACCCGAGCGCGGAAGATCTGCCGTCCGAATTCGCGGTATTCCCGCTGACGGGGGCGCTTCTCCTGCCGCGGGGGAAATTGCCCCTGAACATCTTCGAGCCGCGCTATCTGGCGATGACACTGGATTCGCTCGCGGCCGGACGCATGTTCGGGATGATCCAGCCGGACCCGCATGCCGCCACCCTTGAGAACGGTCCGGGGCTGTACCGCGTCGGTTGCCTCGGCCGGCTGTCGTCCTTCAGTGAAACCGACGATGGCAGGCTGTTGATCACGCTGACCGGGCTTGCCCGCTTCACCATCGATGCCGAGGTGGCACCGCGCCACGGCTATCGCCGCGTCCGCGGCGATTTCTCCCGCTACGTGTCCGACCTGGAACCGACCCGTCCTCCCGTGGATATCGAGCGAGAGAAGCTGCTGACCGCGCTTCGGGGCTATTTCGCGCGCCGCAATGTTGAGGCGAACTGGGAAGCCATCCGGGGTTTGTCCGACGATGCGTTGGTGATCACCCTCGCAATGGCCTGTCCGTTCGAAGCGGTGGAGAAGCAGGCGCTGCTGGAGGCACCAACCGATGCCGACCGGGCGGTCACGCTTTTGGCGCTGTTGCAAATGGGGGCCGCAGGTCCAGATCTGCCGCCGGACCACCCCGTCAGTTAGGATCGAATATGCGCGAACCCGTCCCCTCCTCTACCGCACCGCTCGAGCCGGCCGTCGATCCTCGCCTGCTGGAGGTTCTGGTCTGCCCGCTGACCAAGGCACCTCTGGAATATGACCGCGCCGCCAATGAACTGATCAGCCGGAAGGCCCACCTAGCGTATCCGATACGCGACGGCATTCCGATCATGCTGCCGGACGAAGCCCGGCAGCTGGAGGAATAATGGCGGTTCCCACCGAAATCCGTCTGGACCGCGCGACCCGTGTGCTCCATGTCTCGTTCGACGATGGAACCGAATACGCACTCCCCGCCGAATACCTGCGTGTCGAAAGCCCGAGCGCCGAGGTCCAGGGTCACAGCCCGGACCAGAAGCAGACGATCGCTGGCCGGCGCTATGTCGGCATCATCGGGGTCGAGCCGGTCGGGCATTACGCGGTCCGGCTTATTTTCGACGACCTGCATGATTCCGGCATCTTCTCCTGGGACTACCTGGCCGAGCTGGGACGCGAGCAGGATCGCCGCTGGGCCGGTTATCTCGATGCGCTCGCCTCACGCGGTTTGTCGCGTGATCCGAAATAGGGACGCCAGCCGCAGCAACCGATGCCACCCCGCGCGCGCGGCCTGAGCGAAGCCGATCAGGCGATCTGGGCGAATTATGCTGCCCAAATCGCGCCTTTGCGCGGGCGAGCCAGGAAAAAATCGCCGGCTCCTGTCGCCATCAATCCACCCGCGGCCGCACCGAACCCGCCCACAGCGTCGAAAGCGCCCATCCAGGCGTCGAATCCGCGGAGAATGTCGACTCCGCTTTCGGTCGGCACGCAGCCGGGCGGAATCGACACTGCGACATGGCAGCGGTTCCAGTCCGGCAAATTGGTGGCCGTCCGAAAGCTGGATCTGCACGGGATGACGACACAGCGCGCCTTTCAGGCCTTGATGTCGTTCCTGCGTAC
>JARLIN010000358.1 GCA_031291715.1 Rhodopila sp.
CCACCTGATCCCGCACCCTGCCGCGGCAGATGGCCCGGACTTCGCCGGGCCATGACGCTGGCGGCGTCACGCGATCATGATCCACCACCGCTTTCCCCCTTGTCAGGCCCATCATTTGGACCGATGTATCGAGCCAAGTGACCGGACCACGCTGGTCCGGATTAGCGATCATCCAGCATCAGGACAGGCCACAGCCATGTTCATCGAAACCGAAGGCACGCCCAACCCGGCCACCCTCAAGTTCCTGCCGGGACGCGAGGTCATGGGATTTTCCACCGCCGACTTCGCCTCGGCCGCCACCGCCACCCGCAGCCCGTTGGCGATCGCGCTGTTCGCGCTGCCCGGCGTGGCCCGGGTTTTCCTGGGTGGCGACTTCATCACCGTGACCAAAAATGACGAGATTTCCTGGCAGGCGCTGAAGCCGCAGGTGCTGGGCGTCATCATGGACCATTTCGTCGCCGGCCGGCCGGTCATCGAGGGCGATGCCGACGATTTCGGCGAGGAAGACATCGACCCGGCCGACCGGGAAGTCGTCGAGCAGATCAAGGAACTGCTCGATACCCGCGTCCGCCCGGCGGTCGCCGGCGACGGCGGCGATATCGTGTTCCGAGGCTACCGCGAAGGCGTCGTCCGGCTGCACATGCAGGGCGCCTGCTCCGGCTGCCCCTCCTCCAGCGCCACGCTGAAGCACGGGATCGAGAACATGCTGCGGCATTACGTGCCGGAAGTCATCGCCGTGGAGCAGGTCGAATTCTGATCACGGCCGGTTGACGACGGCGGGCGCTTCTTTCACGTTGCGCCGCAATAATACCCAGGAGTTGGCTATGACGATCGATGCCGCGGGTCTCGACCTGCTGTTCAAGGAAGCTCGCACCCACAACAAGTGGACAGACGAGCCAGTATCGGACGAGACGCTGCACGCGCTGTACGACATCCTCAAGTTCGGCCCGACCTCGGCCAACAGCTCGCCCGCGCGCTTCGTGTTCATCCGCACGAAAGAGGGCAAGGAAAAGCTCGCCCCTGCTCTGTCGGCCGGGAACCTGGACAAGACCATGAGCGCGCCGGTCACCGCGATCGTCGCCTACGATCCGAAGTTCTTCGAGAAGCTGCCCAAGCTTTTCCCCCACAACCCGGATGCGATTTCCTGGTTCACCAGCAATGATTCGCTGGCCGCCACCACGGCGTTTCGCAATGGCACCTTGCAAGGCGCCTATCTGATGATCGCCGCCCGGTCGCTGGGTCTGGATACCGGCGCGATGTCGGGATTCGACAATGCCAAGGTCGATGCCGCGTTCTTCGCAAGCAGCGGCTGGCGTTCGAATTTCCTGGTGAATATCGGCCACGGCGATCCGTCAGGCGTGTTCAACCGCTCGCCCCGCCTGTCCTTCGAAGAGGCTTGCATCCTGGCGTGAGTCTTCGCGCTTGCGTGGGATGAACGGCGGGATAGCTTCATCCCATCATGCGGATACTTGCACTCGATTCGGCTGTTGCCCGCTGCTCGGCGACCATCGTCGCCGACAGTGAGGTCGTGGCCGGCTATCAGCAGGACCTCGACCGGGGGCATGCTTCGGTCCTGCCGGTCATGGTGCGTGACGCCCTACGTGACGCGGGCCTCCAGGCCGGGGACCTCGACCTGATCGCGGTGACGGTCGGCCCCGGCAGCTTCACCGGCATTCGCGGCGCCATCGCCCTCGCCCAAGGCATCGGCGTGGCGGCGGACCGGCCGGTGATCGGCGTGACCGTTGGTGAGGCCCTGGCCGATTCACTTCCCCAGCTCGGCGGCCGGACATTGTGGTGCGCGACGACCAGCCGGCGCGGCCGGATCTTCCTGGAGATCGCGGATCAGGTCTTCTCCCTCGCGGTCACCGAGCTTCCGGACCCCCAGGGGCCGGTCGCCATCGCCGGCGGTGCCGCGCTCGACGTCGCGAGCCGACTCGCCGCGCGTGGTGCCAACGTCATGTTGACGGATGCCCGCCTGCCGACCGGGCGGCATATCGCCCAAGTGGCGGCGCGACGCTTCCTCGGCGCGATCCGTCCCCTGCCGGCCGAACCGCTCTATGTCGATCCGCCGGAAGCCAAGCTTCCCGGCGGGAAGCCGCCCCCCTCGCCGACAGCCTGAGTCACCATGTTGTATCTTGCCACGCTCGCCGATTGCGACGTCATGGCGGCGATCCACGCCACGGCGTTCCCGGCCCCGGACGCCTGGAGCCGCGATGTGTTCAGCCTCCAGCTCGCACTGCCCAACGTGGCCGGACTGCTGCACCCGTCGGGCGGGACGATCCTTCTGCGAGTCGCCGCGGACGAGGCCGAAATCCTGACCCTGGCGGTAACACCCACCGCTCGCCGAGGCGGGATTGGCACCGCGTTGTTGCTGGAAGCGGCGACGCTGGCCGGTTCGATGGGTGCGCGCACGATCTTTCTTGAGGTGTCGGTCGCGAATATTGCCGCTCGGCGGCTTTATAGCGGTGCGGGCTTCATCGAGACCGGCCGGCGGCCGCACTATTATTCGGATAACTCCGATGCGCTGGTGTTGCGGCTCGATCTCGCGCCGGTGGATTGACCGGCGCCCCTAGCCGGGTTAGTTGCCCCGCCGAATCAACAAGCGGCTGATCCCGGACGAATCCGTTTCCAGTGCAAGCACCTCGTGCCCCTGTTCCGTTGCTGTACGCGGAACATTGCGCAACGGTTCATCGCCCTTGAGCCTGACCAGAAGTGTCTCGCCCGGTGCCAGCTTATCGAGTGCCAGACGCGTTCTGACAAATGTCATCGGGCAGACATCGCCTGTAATATCTATCTCGCGGGTTACATCTTGCATTGCCGACATGATTCCGTTTTATTCAATTTGCCCAGTCGCTGTTGCGAAACAGCAGGCCGGCTTCATATATAGACATAGCATAGTGACTAGAAAGGTCCCCAAATGGCTGAAGAGCCGGCTGCCTCCCATATTCTGGGGCTGACAGCCCAAATCGTCGCGGCTCATGTCGCCAACAATGAATTGCCTTCCAACGCCCTGCCGGCCGTTATCCGGGCTGTCTATGATACGTTGGCGAATATCACCGAGGCGCCCGCCGCGCCGGCCCCAAGGGCCCAGCCGGCGGTGCCGATTCGCAAGTCCGTCTTCCCGGATTACATCATCTGCCTGGAGGACGGGAAACGGCTCAAGATGCTCAAGCGGCATCTGTCCACATCCTTCAATCTGACCCCAGAGCAATACCGGGAAAAATGGGGTCTGGACGCCAACTACCCCATGACCGCGCCGAACTATGCCGAAAAGCGGTCTTCGCTGGCCAAGCAGATCGGCCTCGGCACACACCGCACCTCCGGCGCCTGATCGCTCCGCCCCGGGGAAGCGAACTTTTAACAGGAAGCGAAGCTTTAACAGGCGCTGGCTTCACCTGGTCTTCCCTGGGGCTACCCGGACATTGTATGCGGTTGCTTCGGGTGCCCCCGATTGGGAGCATCCGGAGGACTGACAGCAAGGAACCGTATGGAATCGCGCATCGAGCGCCTGTGCATCGAACGGGGCCTGAAGATGACCGGCCAGCGCAGGGTCGTCGCGCGGGTTCTTTCGGATGCGGGCGACCATCCGGACGTGGAGGAATTGTATCGCCGGGCATCGGCGCTCGATCAGCACATCTCGATCGCGACGGTGTACCGGACGGTGCGGCTGTTCGAGGAACAAGGCATCCTGGAGCGCCGGGACTTCGGTGGCGGCCGGGCACGCTATGAGCCGACCGAGGATGGGCCGCATTACCATCTGATCGATGTCGAGACCGGCAAGGTCATCGAATTCCAGGATCCGGAACATGAGCAGTTGATGCGCGCGATCGCCGCACGCCTCGGCTTCGATGTGGTTTCCCTGCGGCTCGAACTGTTCGGACGACGTCGCGGTCAGCCCCAGCCCATCCGCGACGACAACGCGCGGCACGAAGCACAGACAGACAGCCGCGACACGATAAAAGGGGCCAGCCGATGACGCAGGATACAGCAGATGAGCGCCTGGCCGAATCAGGTGCCCTGTTCGCTGAGCTTCGCAGCGGCAACCTGGGTGTCCGGCTTGCTGCCGGCCCGGCCGAGATCGATGCCGTGCAGGCCCTGCGGTATCGGGTATTCTACCAAGAAATGGGCGCCCGTCCCGACGCCACGACCACAAGCACGCAGCGCGATCGCGACATCTACGACACCGTGGCCGACCATCTGCTGGTGGTCGATCACAGTCTGGGCGAGGGGACGGAGAGCGTCGTCGGCACTTACCGCCTGATCCAGCGCGAAGCCGCACGCCGGCTCGGCCATTTCTATTCCGCGGATGAGTACGACATCGGCCGTATTGAAGCGAACCCTGGCCGGATCCTGGAACTCGGCCGGTCCTGCGTGAACGCCGACTACCGCAACCGGGCGGTCATGCAACTGCTGTGGCGCGGCATCGCCGCGTACGTGTTCCAGCACAAGATCGAGCTTATGTTCGGCTGCGCCAGCCTGCCCGGCACCGATCCCGACGCCTTGGCGCTGGAACTGAGCTATTTGTACTACAACCACCTCGCCCCGGCCGTGATCCGGCCACACGCCCTGCCCCAGCGGCATATCGAGATGCGCCGTCTGGACCGCGATCAAATCGACTCACGCGCCGCGTTGACCAGGCTGCCGCCGCTGATCAAAGGCTATCTGCGACTGGGTGGGTTTGTCGGCGACGGCGCGGTGATCGACCCGCAGTTCAACACCACGGACGTCGCCGTCGTGGTGCAGACCGACCTGGTGACCGACAAGTATTATAAGCATTACGAACGTCAGACCCGAGAGACACAGGACTGACCAAACCCCCATGCCGCTCTCGCTAACTGGCCGGTTGACCGCGCTGCGCGGCTGGCGTGCGGATCTCGCAGCCGTGCTGTCAGGCGTTATTTCGGCGCTCGCCTTGCCGCCCCTCTATGTTTTGCCCGCGCTCCTGATCGCGGTACCCGCCCTGCTCTGCCTGATCCAGGCCGCTCCTGGGCCGATGACCGCCGCGCGGCGGGGCTTTTGGTTCGGCTTCGGCCTGCATGTCATCGGGCTGTACTGGGTCACCGAGGCAATCCTGGTAGAAGCTGCCCGGTTCTGGTGGCTGGTTCCCTTCGCGGTGCCGGCGCTCGCCGCGGTGCTGGCGGTGTTCATCGCGATCCCGGCCGCGGTGACATGGCGGGCTCGTCCGGGTTGGCGAGCCTCCCTGACCCTGGCCGGCGCCTGGGTCCTGGCCGATCTCGCCCGTCAGTTCGTCGCCACCGGTTTCCCGTGGAATCCGCTCGGCAGCGTCTGGGCGTTCCCTGGGCGGATTGGCGACATCATGATCCAGCCGGCGTCATTGGTCGGCGTGCATGGACTGACCCTGGCCACGGTCCTGCTGGCTTCGACCCCCCTTCTTGGATGGGCCTGGCGTGCCGGCGGTCTGGCCGTGCTGGCACTGTGGTGCGGCTTCGGCATCGTCCGGCTGGACCAGCCGATGCCCCCAGGGCCGGACCTGACTGTGCTGCTGATCCAGGGCAACATCGCCCAGGGCCAGAAATGGGACCGGACGCTGATGGTTTCCATCTTCCGCCGTTACCTGGACCTGACGGAGCAGGCTGTCGCGCAGGCGGGCGGCCATCCGGCCGTCGTCATCTGGCCTGAAACGGCCAGCCCCGCGCAGTTGCAGACCGACACCATGGCGCGGAGCCTGATCGCCGAGGCCGCCGGCGACGCAACCGCCCTGGTCGGCGCCGTCCGGTTCGACAGGGCCAACCGTCCGCGCAACAGCCTGTTCGCCTTGGGCGCCAATGGCGTGATCGAGGGCATCTACGACAAGTGGCATCTGGTCCCGTTCGGCGAGTATCAGCCGGACTGGCTTCCATTGGGAATTCAGGTTGTGCCCGGCGGCGGGTTCGCACGCGGCCCAGGTCCTCGGACACTTCATATTCCCGGGCTCCCCCCGGTCGGCGTGTTGATCTGCTACGAGGCGATCTTCTCCAGCCAGGTGCTTGACCCGACCGACCGGCCCGATTGGATGGTCAATGTCACCAACGATGCCTGGTTCGGCAACTCTGCTGGGCCACGGCAGCATTTGGCGGCTGCGCGCCTTCGCGCGGTAGAGGAAGGTATTCCATTGATGCGGGCGGCAAACACCGGCATATCCGCTGGCTTCGATGCGAAAGGACACGAACTCGGTCGCCTTGAAATGCAAACCACCGGCGTGTTGCCGGTGCCCTTGCCGCCGCCGCTTCCGGTCCCATTCTATGCGCGGTTCGGCCTGTTGCTGCCGGGGGGCGTCGCTCTGCTTGCATTGATTGTCGGGCTGTTCAGAAACCCAACCCGGCCGGCGACAAGACGTGCTAATTTTTATACCAGTTGAAAGATATGCTACCTAATTACATAATTTTTCCTGCTCGTTGACAATTTTTGGTTGCGCGAATCCGTGATTCGTTATAGTTTGCAACTTGGTTCCTCGCTCGACACCGCCGGTGGCGAAGCTCGCGAGGGGTATGTACAGGGTCCGCCCGGAGAAAGAGGACAAAAGACATGGCAGGGGCCGAACAAGTCATGGGCAGTGATAGGGAGAGCCGCCCCAGCCCTATCGATGTACATGTGGGCTCTCGCATCCGTCTCCGTCGCACTTTGCTGGGAATGAGCCAGGAGCGTCTCGGTGAGTCGCTTGGCCTGACCTTCCAACAGGTGCAGAAATACGAACGCGGCGTGAACCGGGTTGGGGCCTCCCGCCTCTTCGATCTTTCCCGCGTCCTCGATGTGCCGATCAGCTTCTTCTTCGACGATATGCCGGAAAGTCTCGCGGCCAATTTCGGCGGCCTGCCCGGCCGGCGCTCCGGTAGCCAGTCGGAAACCCAGGATCAGTTTGGGGACGACACACTCAGCCGGCGCGAAACGCTGGAGCTTGTCCGGGCCTATTACCGCATCACCGATCCGTCGGTCCGCAAGCGCGTGTTCGACCTGATCAAATCGATGGGTCCAGCCGAACCCTGACACAGCATGGTCGCGCTGGGCGGAACGTCAGGGCGCAGGCTCTCATCATGCGGCGGGCTTCGGGGATAAGCAGACCACTGAAAATAACGAGCTGGTGTCTCGAATCTGAGGTTCGCCCCAATAGCGAACTTCAGCTTCGGGACACTAGGGTTTCACCCTCGCGAAGCTGTGGGTTATCGAAGCGTGGGTTCTTGATGCGGTACAGTGCTTCGCGCAGGCCCTCGAACAGCGACTTCTTGTCCGGTTCATGTAGAAAAGAGCCGATCTCGCAGCCGCGGCCGCGGCTGCTCAACATCACATGAGACGCCCCTCCCGCCGCTTCCAGATCGACCCGCAGCCAATCCGACGGCAACGATACTTGTTGCCGCCTGCCTGCCGGGTCTGTGCGGATGACCGTGACCTCATACGCGGTCAGCATGATGAGTTCGCTCGCTCGTGCCTGGCGTAGATTGATTGCCACCAGCAAGATCGCCAGCGGCACCTCGGCCAGGGTGAAAGCCACGACTGGCCATGCGCCCAGAAGCCAGAACCGCAGTGCCATGGCCACGCTCAATGCGACGAAAGCCGCCACGAGAAGCGCGATGCCCTTCCGCGTCAGGCTGCGATGAGGGACGATAAGCGCTTCGAAAACCGGCGGCTCCCGGTTCGCCTGCACGGATGACATTGAGCCAGCCTATCAGACTCCCAGACGGGGCATCCAGTGCGCCCGCCGGTCAAACCGATTACCGAACGATACCTTTATCGCCGACCCCGAATCCGCCCGCCGAGTTGGCCAAACGTTGCAAATCGGTGCGGGAAACCAGCAGATTGGCGGAGGCACCGCAATTTCCGTCGGCCCGCGCGGTCTCGGCCCCGGCCCAATGGACCCGATACTGCAAGGAAGGCTCCTCCTGGCGGCCTTCAACAATCAGGCTGCCGCCATCCGTGGCCATCACGTTCGGGTCAAGCGCGCAGGCCGCCAGCGGCGCGCCCGTCGCCGACACCGAGGTCGCCGGAATGGTCATCTGCCACATATCGGCGTCCTGCGACCCGGCTTTGAACACGACGATGTCGCCGACCTTCGGCCGAAATTCATCCAGCTGCAGGACCAGGAAGGTGCTCAGACACCCGATCACCATGATCGCCATCGCCGCCATGACCGGCAGCCAGGCTGCCAGAGAGGACTGCTGCGGGGTGGTGTTTCGGGTAGGTTCGTGTTGTTCCGGTCGTCGCATGGTTGCTGGCTCTTGATCACAAAGGCGAGAAAACCGCCTGGCAGCTTCATATTGTGCAGCGCAACATGATTGCAAGCGCCCTGTTTGGCATCTGCGCGAAAACGGCCAATAGTGTCGCGAAAGGCGAGGAGAACGGGACCATGCGATACGGGTTCAGCCTGCCGGTGCGCGGCAGTCTGGCTGATCATGACGGCATCGTGAGCATCGCCCAGCACGGTGAGCGTCTTGGCTTCACCTCGGCCACCATCGCCGATCACATCGTCTTCCCGACGGCGGTGGCGTCGAAATACCCTTACGACGCCAGCGGCAACCACCCCAGCACCGGCGATGCGATCGAACCACTTAGCCTGATGGCATTCGCCGCCGGCCGCACCACGACGCTGCGCTTCGTCACCAGCGTGCTGATCCTGCCGCACCGCAACCCGGTGCTTGCGGCCAAGATGATCGCCACGATCGATGTCCTTTCGAAGGGGCGGGTGACGCTGGGCGTCGGTGTCGGCTGGCTGCGGGAAGAGTTCGCCGCCCTGGATGCCGCCGATTTCGACCGCCGCGGCGCCGTCAGCGACGAATACCTCGCGATCTATAAGAAACTCTGGAGCCCCGGCCCGGTCGAACACCACGGCACCTATTACAGCTTCGGCCCGCTACGCTGCGAGCCGCTGCCGGTGCAGCGCCCCCATCCGCCGATCTGGGTCGGCGGCCACAGCAAGGCGGCGCTGCGCCGCACGGCGCGGTTCGCCGATGGCTGGCACCCGCTGGGCACGGTTGCCACCGCCGAATTGCGGCCGCCGGAATTCAGCGCCATGCGGGATGACCTGAAGCGCATGACCGAGGCCGAGGGCCGCGACTACGCCGACATCACCATCGCCTTTGTCGCCCGATTGCACGAAACGGCCCAGCCGATCGAAGGCGCCGGCCGTATGCCGTTTTCCGGCTCCGCCGCGCAGTTGATCGAGGATGTCGAAACCTACCGGAAGCTGGGTGTTTCCCATCTCAGCTTCGACTTCCGCGCCGCGACGTTGGGGCGGACGCTGGAACGCATGGACTGGTTCGCGCGGGAGGTGATGCCGCATACCACCTGACTTTACAGCGCCGGCCGCCGTGCGGACGCCGCACTGACGATCGTGCAGTGGCAGGACGGGCGGATCGTCACCACCTCGCCACCCGAAATGGCGGTGGCACCGGCGATCTGGCCGAAGGGGTGACGACGTCTGGCACTCTGTCATGACAGGGCCACCGCGTGAGTGACCCGGTGTACGGGGTCCGGGGAATGGACCGCGTTGGGGCCTGGTTGGGTCATACTCAGCCGCGAAACCACGAAGGAACGATCGAGCGCCAATGCCAACCCATACCCGGCGCGCAATCCAGGACTGTTCAGGCGGCTGCCTGTCATGAAGCGGACGCTTGCGCACACCCCGACACCCGCCTATGTGGGGGCGCCAAGGTAGCGGAAAGGCTCGGCCGCCCATGGCTCTCGATATTCCACAGCAGACACTTCCCTCATCCTCTCGTGCGGAGGTGGTGGCCTCTCGCGTCGAAGAGGCATTGGCGTTCGACGATGTGCTCGTCGTTCCCGCCTATTCCCAGGTGCTTCCCTCCTCCACCAGCACCGTCACGCGGCTC
>JARLIN010000359.1 GCA_031291715.1 Rhodopila sp.
GACTGCGGGAGGAAGGCAACTACCATTGACAGGCCGAGCCCAGTGCCCTGACCCGGTCCCACCGAAACGTAGGCAGCCCTTGTGTGCCGGGCAACCCCAGGTCGGGCACGACAACGTCGCTCGTCGGCCCCGCCAGATGCCTTCCGGCCGCGCCCATTGACTCGGCCGGTGTGACTTCTGCGCCGGCTGGGATCTGTTCACGGAGCGCCCCGCACAGCAAACGAACCTTCGCCGGATCACGTTCGGTCAACCATGTCTTCATGAGAGCATCGGTCATCTGCGGGGACTCTGAATGTTGATAAGGTCCCATGGTGGTAATGGACATTGTGTTATCCATCGACAACGATTCCCATCGGATTGGTGCCGTGGCCGGGCGGCGCCAATTCTGTGCCGTTGTCGACTTTGTCCAGGACCATGCGTACGGCCTGCGCCAGTTGTATGAAGGAGTATGGTTTGCCGAGCAGGTGGAACGGACTGTCCGCCATCCGCTGATTGGCGGCACGTCCGCCCGGAAATCCGGATGTCAGTAGCACCCTCAGACCCTGTCGCAGCCGCTTGGCCTCGTATGCCAGGTCCAGCCCGTCCATGGTACCCGGCATCACGATGTCGGTGAACAGCAAGTCCACCGTCTCTCCGCCGGAAAGGATCGCCAGCGCCGGCAGGGCGCTGTCCGCCTCGCGCACCTTGTAGCCGAGTTCGGTCAGTTGGCGCTCCGCGGTCCGGCGCAGTTGCGTATTGTCCTCGACCACCAGAATGGTCTCATCGCCGCCCACGATCACGTCCGAGCTGGGCGCGCTGGCCGCCGCGACCTCACCATCGTCGCTGCGCGGCAAATAAAGCCGGAACGTCGTGCCCAGACCGGGTTCGCTGTAGACAGACAAGTGACCGCCGGATTGCTTGACGAAGCCGAAAGCCATCGACAAGCCGAGGCCGGTTCCCTTGCCGGGCGCCTTGGTCGTAAAGAATGGATCGAAGATGCGCGTGATGATCTCGGGCGGAATCCCGGCTCCGGTGTCGCAGACCTCGATGAGGACATAGTCTCCGGCACTCGCGTCGGGATGGCGCGCCGTGTAGAAGGCATCGAGCGTGGTGTTGCGCGTGGCGAGGGAGATCTGCCCGCCCTTCGGCATCGCATCGCGGGCATTGGTCGCCAGGTTCACCAGGGCGGCCTCCAACTGGGACACGTCTACCTTCACCGGCCACAACGGAGCATCAAGCTCCAGCGTCAGGGCGATGTGCTCGCCGAGCGTGCGGCCAAGCATGCGGGAGACGTCGCTGACCAGCACGTTCACGTCCGTCTGCTCTGGCCGCAACGACTGGCGGCGGGCAAAGGCGAGCAGGCGGCGGATCAGATCGGCGCAGCGCACCGCCCCATCGCGCGCCTCCGCGACCAGATCGGCCGCGACGGCGTTGGCGCGGAGCAACGGTTTCACCAGATCGAGGTTGCCGATGATGACGCCGAGCATGTTGTTGAAGTCGTGCGCCATGCCGCCGGTAAGCTGGCCGAGGGCATCCATCTTCTGCGATTGGGCGAGCGTGCGTTCGATTTGCCGGCGCTCGGTGACATCCTGCGCGGTTCCCACGAGATGGCGGATGACGCCATCGGGATCGACGATCGGGCGCCCTTCGATGAGATTCACCCGCTCCTTACCGTCGGGTCGCCTGATCCTGACCTCGACCGGGTCGCGTTGCCGCCCGGCCGCCAGATCCGCAGACCAGTCCAATATTAGCTGGATGTCGGCGGGATGAAAGTGGGTTGCCAGATTGGCGAGGGTCGGCCTGAAGTCAAGCGGAAGCCCGCGCATGCGGTAGAGCTGCTTGGACCAGACAGCCTCGCCAGCCGCAATGTCGCTCTCCCAACTGCCGACTTGGGCGATTTCCTGTGCCCGCTCGAGGCGGGCTTCGCTGTCGCGCAGCAACCGGTCGCGCGATTTCTCGCTCTCCTGCAGATCGCGCTCGAGGGTGCAGGCATGGTCACGCATCAGCCGCTGGTGACGACCGAGCCGCAGCAGGTTCCGTGCCCGGGTCTGGAACTCCAGGTAGTCCACCGGGTTGCGCAGGAAGTCGCTGGCGCCGGCCTCCAGCGCCTCGATCCGGTAGTCCCGGTCGGCATACGCGGTAACCACCACCACCGGAACATCGGGGCAGGTCGACACCTGCCGGATGTGGCGGCTGAACTCGGCACCATGCATCGACGGCATCTTGTAGTCGGTGATCACCAGATCGGCGGCGTTGCCGCCCAGCCACTCCAGCGCCTTGCGGGGATCGTTGAACGAATGGACGACGACATTCGGCTCAACACCGGCCGCGAGTTTGGCATAGAGCTTGAGGTTGGCAGTCGAGTCATCGACGATGACAATATGCACGGCTTGTTGGGCCTCAGCCTGCGGTTGCACCGTGGTCATTTCTCGCTGGAAGCCCCTGACGTTACCATTGATGGCCGAAACAGTCCGCTATGCCAGCGTTTCAAACCGCCCCGCATATTGCGCCCGGCACCTTACCTCGCCTTTCTGAGTACCACCATTAAAATCAGTACACTCAGTGAGTTAACGAGAACGGGTCCGCGCCAAGTAACCTATTGATCGGACGGAATTTTCCAGAAAATGCGAAAAATCGCGGTAATATACGGGGACCATGGACGAGCATTTGCCAATAGTCGAGTTACACTTCAACGTCGGGGTTGGTTGCGTTCCTCGCCAGGCCGGCCGGTCCTCGCCACCGCCGCAGGCGCACACAATCGCCCGGACATCGCGACGGTGCCCAGTCTTGTCCCGGAGTGGCGACCCCAGCAGGACTCGAACCTGCGACCTACCGCTTAGCATCCCACTTCGGCTTTCGCCGCCGCCCTGCGGGCGTTCGTGGTCTGGACCATCCCTTCGCCTTGGGCCGGCGTGGCCGACAGGCGCCTGCCGTCTGGTCTCTACACCTTCCCGGCCGAGGCCGGGCTTGGCTCGGGGTTGCCAGATCCCGTGCGGGCACAGGGTTCCCCGAGTTTGACAGGTTCTACGTCCGCCGTTTCCGGCGGCGCACTCCTACTCCTTCCGAAGGCGGTTGCTCTATCCGCTGAGCTATGGGGCCGTAAAGGGCAATACTAATGCGACCGCGGCCGCGCCGCCATGCCCCGCTCAGTGCGTCCAGTTTTCCGGCCGGCCGAAGCGAAAATTGTCAGCATAGGCCTTCGGACGGAAGCGGCGGGTTTGCGGCAGTTCGATATCGTAGGAGAGACCGCCCTTGTCGGCATAGGCGACCGCCTCCTCGCGGGCCGCGAAGCGCAGGCGCACCTGGGTCTGGGTGTCGGCGCTGCCGCTCCAGCCCATCAGCGGGTCGGCCCGGCGCGCTTCCGCGGGCTCGAAGTCGAGGATCCATTCGTCGCACCCGGCCATGCCGGACTGCATGGCCGTCTTGGGTTGTCGGTAGATGCGGGCGCGATTGGTCATGGCGGCGTGGCTCTCCCCCGTTCGGGCAGGCCCCTCTACCCGAGGCCGGCGGGCCTAGTCAAACCCATCGAGGGCAGGCCCATAGCCCCCAGACCGATAAACGTCACGTTCATGCGGCATCTCCCGGCATCGCGCGGTCGCATCTTTTCTGTTTCGTCCGGCCCGGTGGATCACCATCTCTCGCCCCACTGGACAACCGGAGGATCCAAACATGATCGAACGCAGGCCGTTCGCAACGCTGGGGGGCGATGATCTCGGCTGGCTCAAGACCCGGCACCATTTCTCCTTCGCCAGCTACCACGATCCCGCCCGCATGGGCTGGGGC
>JARLIN010000037.1 GCA_031291715.1 Rhodopila sp.
CCGGCTACGCCCCCCGCGCCGCTGGAACGGTCGCATCCGCCGCAGCCGTGATAATCGGCGCCGCCCTGCTGTCGCTGTCCCCCGCGGCGCTGGCTTTCGCCGCCTTGCTGGCCACCGTCGGGGGCTATTTCGCCGTGAAACGGGCGTCGGTAGAGGGCGACCCCGGCTGGGTCGTCATCGACGAGTTCGCCGGCCAGTGGATTACCCTGCTCGCGCTAGGCCGCCCAACGATCCCCGGCCTGATGGCCGCCTTCATCCTGTTCCGGGTTTTCGACATCACGAAGCCCGGCCCCGTCGGCTGGGCCGACCGGCGGCATGGCGCCTTCGGCATCATGGCCGACGACGTGATCGCGGGCATCATCGCAGCTATTATTCTGCTCCTTGCGCGCGTGGTCTGGCCTTCACTCTGAATGTGACAGTATCAAGACAGTTTCAGCTAAAGATCCGCGAAATATCGCACCCGCGAACGCTTTATCACTTGCGATTCCGCCAGTTCCCGGTGTGATATACTGAAACTTTCCGGAAACGCCCATGCCATTGGAGCATTTGCAATCGGCAACCGCGCTGCCCGTGACCGAGCGGCGCCAGGCTGGCCAGGCCCTCCGCAAAATCATCCCGCGCAGTCTGCATGCACACTGGGCGCCGTCAGCGGCGCGCCGTGATCCGGTGGATATCCTGGTAGAGGCTGGCCGCCACCGCATCGCCAGCCTGCTGCCGATCCGTTACGACCGGATGCGCGCCTCGCCCTTCGGTTTCTTCCGCGGGGCCGCTGCCATCATGGCGGCCGACCTCGCGGACACGCCCATTACCGGCCTGTGGGTGCAGGCGTGCGGCGACTGTCACCTGGAAAATTTCGGCACCTTCGCCTCGCCCGAGGGCACACCGGTTTTCGACGTCAACGATTTCGACGAAACCCTGCCGGCGCCATTCGAGTGGGACATCAAGCGCCTCGCCGCCAGCTTCGCGGTCGATGCCCAGTCGCGCGGCCTCGGCGACAAGGTAGCCCGACAACTGGCTGGCACCGTGGTGCAGGCCTACCGCCGGCACATCCAGGAACTCACCCGCCTGGACCCGCTGACGTCCTGGCGATCCCGTATCGATGTCGCCGACGTATTGGGTGGGATCCCTGAGGTGAAACTGCGCGAGCGGGAATTGAGGCGGCTGCACACCGCGACCGAGGCCGGCCACGCGGGCTACCCGAACCTGATCGAGCGCAACAAAGGCGACTGGCGGATCAAGGAAAAACCGCCACTGATCTTTCCCCTGTCCGGCCAGCGCGACGACACGCACGAGATCGTGGCCCGCACTGCTTTCGAGTCCTACAGACTGTCACTACCGGAAGAACGCCGCATCCTGCTGGATCGTTACGAGCTGGCTGATGTCGCCTTCAAAGTCGTCGGCGTCGGCAGTGTCGGCACGTTCTGCGCCATCGGTTTGTTTGTTACCCGGGACGACCAGACGTTGTTGCTGCAACTGAAGGAAGCCCAGACATCCGTGCTGGCGCCGTTCGCGGGGCCGAGCCTGTATAGGAACGAGGGGCAGAGGGTGGCGGTGGGACAGCGGATCATGCAGACCGTGCCTGATATTTTCCTCGGCTGGACAGAGGATGGCGGCGGCGACCAGCATTGCTATGTGCGCCACCTGAAGGACAGCCGGCTGGCGCTGATCGGCGCCGACATCGCCGAGGGCGCACTGCCGTACCATGCGACACTGTGCGGCGTGACCTTGGCCCGCGCGCATGCACGGTCGGGGGATGCGGCGCGCATTTCCGGCTATATCGGCACAGGCGCCGCGTTCGAGTCCGCGATCGCGGCCTTCGCACTTGCTTATGCGGCGCAGACCCACGCCGACTGGCGCGTGTTCCTGGCGGCGATCAAAGCGGGGCAGATCGACGCCCACACGCATTGAGGAGAATGGGCAGTCATGGAAACAAGCCGCGAAGTTGCTTGCCTGCACGGACCTTGGCGACCCCGATCGCCATTGCGCTCGTGCGGTTCGTGATCTTCTCGGACTGCGCGCGGCGCGTCACCTGCGCGAACGCCTGATCCAGCAGCCGCTCCAGCCGGTCGTTCACCTCCGCTTCCATCCAGAACAGGCGCTGGAGATCCTGCACCCATTCGAAATAGCTGACGATGACCCCGCCGGAATTGCACAGGATGTCAGGGATAACGAAGATATCGCCGCGCCGGTCGATGACGGGATCGGCGTCCGGCGTCGTCGGTCCGTTGGCGGCCTCCGCCAGGATGCGGCACTGCAACGTCCCCGCGTTCTGCGCGGTAATCACCCGCTCGATCGCGGCCGGCACCAGGATGTCGCATCGCTCGCTCAGCATGCCGATCGGGTCGGTCAGCGCCTCGGCCGAGAAGCCGGCCAGCACGCCCTTTTGCGCGACGAAGCGCTCGATCGCATCCAGCGGCAAACCGGCTGGATCATAATAGGCCGCGGTATGGTCTGAAACGCCGATGATCCGCACGCCATAGCGCCGTGCCAGGGCGTAGGCAGTGACGCTGCCGACGTTGCCGAAGCCCTGCACGATGCCGGTGCAGGCGTGGGTGCGCATGCCAAGGTTGTCACAGGCGCGGGCAACGAGATGCGCCACACCTCGGCCCGTTGCCTCGCGCCGCCCTTCGGTGCCGCCAAGGGCGACCGGCTTGCCGGTGACGATCTCGTTGATCGCGTGGCCATGATACATGGAATACGTGTCCATGAACCACGCCATCACCTGCTCATTGGTGCCCATGTCCGGCGCCATCACATCGGTCTGCGGGCCGACGAAGGGGATCATCTCCTGCATATAGCGGCGCGACACCGCCTCCAGCTCCCGCCGCGACAGAGTGCGCGGGTCACAGGCAACGCCGCCTTTCGCACCGCCATAGGGCAGGCCGGCGAGAGCGCATTTCCAGCTCATCCAGATCGCCAGCGCGGCCACCTCGCCAACATCCAGATCCGTCGAGAACCGCGTGCCGCCCTTGGTGGGGCCGAGCGTGAGGTGGTGCTGGACACGGTAGCCGTGAAAGACCTCGGTGTGTCCGTCGTCCATATGGACCGGGATCGCGACTGTGACGGAGCGCTTCGGGTAAAGCAGCCTGTCGCGGTCGTCTGTCGGGATGTCGAGATAATCGGCGATGATGTTGAACTGCTGACGCGCCATGTCGAACACGGGGCCGCTATAGATCGTCATCGAACTCTCTCCCATCGATGCGGCGGGCGCACGTGGCGGCTTTGGAGGCAGCAAAGCCGCCCCACCTTCCGCGCCGCGTTACGCACCAGATATGGGTATTTCCACGCAAGATCATAGTCGTCGCCGCTTCGTGCCGGCGGGTTGCCGGAGGCTGGCGCGGAAGCAGAGAGCCATAAATGGCAGCCGGCCTATGCCCTGACGCCCCCCATGGTCAGGCCCGTCATCATGTAGCGGCGCAACGCGTAGTAGATCGCAATCGGCGGCAGCGAATACACGATGGCGGTGGACATCATGTAATTCCACGGCGCCTCGTCACTGTCGAAGAACTGGTCGAGCGCGACCGCGACTGTCATGCTCTTTGTCGAGGAGAGCAGCAGGAACTGGTAGAGGTACTCGTTCCAGGCGAGCAGCAGCGCGTAGGTGCCGACCGCGACCAGCGCCGGTGCCATCAATGGCAGATAGATGTGCAGATACACTTGAACAGGAGACGCGCCATCCACCCGCGCCGCGTCATCAAGCTCGAATGGAATCAGCCGCCCATATTGCTGGAAGATCAGAATGGCATACGGGGTGGCAAACATCACTTCCGCCGCGATGACCGCCCAGAGGCTATCCGAGAGCCCGTAGCGATGCGCGATATGGACGAACGGGATCGCCAGGAACGATGCCGGGAGCACGTAAGTAAGCAGCGCGGCATTGCTGAGCAGCCAACGCCTGCGCAGCCGCATCCGGCCCAATGCGAAGCTGGCAAGCGAGCCGATGAACACGGTCAGCACCATCGTCATCAGGCCGATGAAGATGCTGTTGCCGAACTGGTGCCAGAAATTCTCAAGGTACCAGTAACCCTCGGTCCAGATCACCCGGAAGCTTTCGAACGACGGATCCGGCGGCCAGATATTTCCGCTATATTCATCGGCATCGCTGTCCAGCGCGATCAGCACCATGTTGTAGACCGGCATCACCGTCCAGATCACCAGCGCGACGCCGAGTGTCACCGAGGCCGCGCGGGTCAGGCTTCGCCGCAGCCGATAGCGCGGCCGGCGCGCCGGTCCGCCGGAGGCCACGGCGAGGCTCACAATTGCACCTCCATGGTATGGACCTTGCGCATCAGCACGATCACCAGCGGGATCAGCAACGGCAGGGCCGACATCACCGTCGCCACGCCAAGCTGCGGGGCCGCGAAGTCGAACGCTTCGTGGATGCCGAGCGTCGCCAGCACCTCCGTGGACCGGGCCGGCGCACCACCGGAGACGAAATAAACAGTGGTGAAATCACCGAACATCCAGAGTGTGGCCAGCAAGGTGCAGACGAGATAGAGATTGGCGAGCAGCGGGAAGGTCACGTGCGCGAAGCGGCGGACCCCGGTGGCACCGTCCACATCGGCCGCATCATAGATGTCCTGCGGAATCGCCGTCCGCCCAGCCAGGAAAATCAGCGTCCAGAACGGCATCCATTTCCAGATGTCGGCGACGATGTTCGCCCCCAGCGCGAGCCAGTAGGAATTGAACCAGATCGGACCGTCGATGCCGAACAACGCGGACAGAAGGCTGTTGAGGAAGCCCCACTGACCGACCAGCATCCAGTGGACAGCCAGGAATGCGGGAATCGCCGGTAACGCCCAGGGCAGCATGTAGAGGATCAGCAGGGCCTTGATCCATCGGCTGCGGCTCATGAAGAAGCCGGACAGCAGAAAGGCCAGGAACATCTTCACGTTCACGCCGATCCCGACATACAGCAGAGTATTGACCACCGTGCGGAGGTAAAGCGGGTCCGCCGCGAGGTCGGCGTAAAGTTCCGGCTTGCTGCCCATCCACAAACCGTAGGCGACCGGATAGGCAACGAAGGCGAGAAACACCGCCACATAGGGTATGAGGAAAGCGATCGCCCAGGAGTACTCCGACCCGTGCAAGCCGCCCGGCCAGACGGGCCGCCACGGATGGTTGACCGCCACGGGTCGGCCGACTGCGAGAACCTGCTGCGTACTGCTCATCGCGACACCGACAGCTGCAAGCGGCGTGTGGCTTAACCTTTGACGCCGCCCATCGTCAGGCCGGCAGCCATGTAGCGGCGGAACCCATAGTACATCACGATCGGCGGCACCGCGTAGACGATGGCGGTGGCCATCATGTAATTCCACGGCGACTCATCGCTGTTGAGGAACTGCGCCAGCGCCACCGGCACGGTCATGACGTCCGGCGAGGACAACAGCAGGAACTGATAGAGATACTCGTTCCAGGCCAGCAGCAACGCATACGTGCCAACCGCGACCAGCGCCGGCGCCATCAGCGGCAGATAGATCCAGACATATATCTGGAGCGGCGATGCGCCGTCGATGCGCGCCGACTCGTCGAGCTCCATCGGGATCGACTTGCCGTACTGCTGGAAGATGAAGATCGCATACGGTGTGGCAAACGTTACCATCGCGGCGATGACCGACCACGGGTTATCGCCGAGTCCATACCCCTGCATGATCCGATAGAATGGGATCGCCAGGAACGACGCCGGGATGACGTAGGTCAGCAGCGCCGCGTTCGTCAGCAGCCAGCCATGGCGCAGGCGCAGGCGTCCGATCGTGAAGCTTGTCAGCGAGCCGATCAACAAGGTCAGGAACATCGTCATCAGGCCAACGAAGAAGCTGTTGCCGAACTGGCGCCAGAAATGCTCCAGGTACCAGAAGCCCTGGGTCCAAACGACGACGAAGCTCTCGAGCGAGGGGGCGTGCGGCCAAATATCGCCGCTGAACACGGCGCCGTGCTCACTGAGCGCGATCAACACCATGTTGTAGACCGGCATGAGCGACCAGATGACCAGCACGAAGCCGAGTGCCAGGCACAACGTCTCGACCACAGCCCTCCGCAGCCGGTAACGCGGCCGGCCGGGCCGTCGCCCGGGGGCCAGGGCCAGGCTCACAACTGCACCTCCTGAGTACGCAGCTTGTGCATCAGCAATACCACCATCGGGAGCAGCAGCGGCAGGGCGCACATCACGCATGCCACACCAAGCCGCGGGTCGCCGATGGTGAACGCGTAGCGGATGCCGAGCGTGGCCAGCACTTCGGTGGACATCGCGGGTCCGCCGCCGGAGACGAAAAACACCGCGTTGAAGTCGCCGAGCGACCAGATCGTGGAGAGAAGTGTGGAGACAAGATAGAGCTGGGCCAGGAGCGGAAGTGTGACATACCGGAAACGGCGCAGGCCGGTGGCGCCATCCATATCGGCCGCTTCGTAGAGCTCCTGCGGGATCGCCATCCGGCCGGCGATGAAGATGACCGTCCAGAACGGCATGTTCTTCCAGATGTAGGAGCCGATGTTCGCCCCGAGTCCTAGCCAGTGCGAGTTCAGCCAGATTGGACCATCAATTCCGAACAGCATCCACAACGCGCTGTTAAGGAAGCCCCACTGCCCGTTCAGCAGCCAGTGGATCGACATGAACGCGGGCAGGGCCGGCACGGCCCAGGGAAGGATGTAGATGACCAGCAGGGATTTGACCCACCAGCGCTTCCGCATGAAGAAGCCGGACAGCAGGAAGGCGAGCGCCATCTTCAGGTTGACGCCGATCCCGACGTAAAGGACGGTGTTGAGTACCGCGTTCAGGAAGCGCGGGTCCGAAAACAACTCCGTGTAAAGCGCAGGCTTGCTCCCCAGCCAGAGCCCATAGGCGACCGGATAAACGACGAAGGCGCAGAATACCGCCGCATAGGGTATGGCAAAGGCGATCGCCCAGGCGAATTCCGTGCCCAGTAAGCCGCCATGCCAGGCGCGGTGGGCCGGCCGGGAGGCCACGAAGGACCGACTGACCGCGAGAGCCTGTTGTGCTGTGCTGCTCATGCTCGCCTCGCCTGTGTTACCCGCCCCGTCTTATCCAAACGTGAATTTCGCAAAGATCGCCTCGGCCCGCTTGAACGCCTTGTCCGTCGCTGCCTGCGCCGTCATTCCATTCTTGACGATATCGGCAACGGATTGGGTCCAAAGCTGCTCGGCCTGGACCTGACCCCAGGCAGGATTGAACGCGTTGTAGCTGGGGATGGTTGGCCCCAACACGGCTTCCTGCACATAGGGCGGCCGGTGCGGATCCTTGGGATCGAGCCAGAACGGGTCATCCTTCACGATCGACGGGATCGCCGGCACCCACCGCCCCAGCCCCTCTTTTAGATTTGCGTTCATGACCTCCGGCTGCATGAAGTATTTCATGTATTCCTTGGCCACCTCGGCGTTCTTCGATCCCTTCGGGATGAAGCCGCCGCCGGTGCCGACCAGGGCGGGGACCGGCTTGCCGTCATTGCCATTCGGCAGGCCCATCGTCACCATCTCCTCGAGATAGGCCTTCTTGTCCTTGAACATCGCGAGTTCGGTCGAGAGCGTGCCGTCAAAATCGATCACGAACAGTTTTTCGTGGAAGGCATTGTTGTCGTCGGCATCGTTCCAGCTCAGCGCCTCTGGCGGCACGAAGCCGCCCGTGTAGGCGGCCGCCATCCAGGTGATCGATTTGATCATCGCCTCGCGGATCTTCGGGTCGTCGGTATGCAACTTGCCGTCCTTGGTGACGATGTCCTTTCCGCCGTTGGCGATCATGAACGCCGCGAACAGATTGTTGCCGTCATTCGGTCCGACGGTGGTGACCTGCAGGCCGAGGGCGTAGATCTTGCGCATCCCTTTGTCGCGCAGCGGTTTCTGCATCGGCTTGAAGAAATCCCAGAAGGCATCCCAGGTCTTCGGGGCGTCCGACAGCTTGAAGCCGGCCTTCTCGACCAGGTCGCCCCAGATATGGAACGGCTCGCACGCCTGCTTGATCGGACATAGATAGAAGCTGCGCGCCTTCTTGACGCTGTTGTAGTAGCTGGCGCAGTCCAGCGCGGTGGGGCTGAGTTTTGACTTCTGGACATCGACAACGTCGCTTACGTCCAACAGCGTGTCGTTCCAGGCGAACTGCGGCAGGATCGTCTCCGGGGCGTCGTGGAAAATCAGATCCGGGACGTCGCCGCTGGTCAGCGCCGATACGGACTTCTGGTTCAGCGCCATGAAGGGCATGATGCTGTAGTCGATCTTGTTGCCGCTGGCCTTTTCGTAGTCCGCGACCACCTTGCGGAAGGCCGCGTCCTCCTCCGGGAAGAAGCCCTGCACCTGCCAGACGGTCGCGGTCGTGGCCGCCGCGTTCGCGATATATGGCCGTGACAATACACTCGTTGCCGCGAAACCTAGAGACGCGGCCATAGCCGAACGCCGGCTCATGGTGACCATGGCCGTTCTCCTTCCCTGTTGGCCGGACGCTGCGGCGCCGGCTCACGTTTATCGACCCAGTTACTGGCCATCTTGTTACGAGTCCAAATATTGGCCTCAGTTTGCGGTCTAGGCCCGTGTCGCATACGGGTCCAATCACACCTTACGTGATGCCCCGCCGGCCGCGGGCGGGTGCCACACCGAGATCCTCCGACGGACCGCCACCCGTGCTTCAATCGCCGCCGCAAATGTTCTAGCCTGCGTGGGTCGACGAGAGGGGCACACAGCATGAACGACCTGATTCCGGCAGATGATCTTCTGGTGGCGGCCGACCAGCGCCACATGATCCACCCGCTGCACTTCGCCAAGGATCACGCCAACCCGAAGGTCTTTGTCTCCGGTAAGGGCGCCATTCTGCGCACGGCCGATGGCCGCGAATACATCGACGCGCTGTCCTCGCTGTGGAACGTCAATATCGGGCATGGCCGCAAGGAACTCGCCACCGCGGCGGCGGTGCAGATGGAGAAGCTGGCCTACGCGTCCGCCTATGCCGGGTTCACGAACGAGCCGGCGATCAGGCTGGCTGAGAAGATCGTCAGCCTTGCCTACGACAACATGGCGGCGGTCTACTTCACCACCAGCGGTGCGGAATCGAACGAGAGCGCCTTCAAGTTCGCCCGCTATCACTGGAAGCGGCTGGGCAAGCCGAACAAGGTGAAGGTGATCTCCCGCCGCTACGGCTATCACGGCGTCTCCCTGGCGGCCATGAGCGCCACCAGCCTGCCCAACTACCACAAGATGTTCGGCCCTCTGGTGCCCGAGTTCCTGCAGGTCGCGCCGCCCTACCCTTATCGTTGGCCCGGCAACGGCGATGCCGGCATCGGCGCAGCCGACGCAGTGGAGGAAGCCATCCTGGCCGAAGGTGCGGACACCGTTGCCGCCATCATCGCCGAACCGGTGATGGGCTCGGGTGGGGTGATCGTCCCGCCCGCCACCTACTTCCCCCGCCTGCGGGAGATCTGCGACCGCCACGACGTCCTGCTGATCGCCGACGAGGTCATCACCGGCTTCGGCCGCACGGGTCAGTGGTTCGGCATGGGGCACTGGAACACCAAGCCGGACCTGATGTCCTTCGCCAAGGGTGTTACCAGCGGATATCTGCCGTTGGGCGGCGTCGTCATCTCCAAGCACATGCATCAGGTGATCCAGGACGCGCCGGCGGACGAGAAGTTCATGCATGCGGCGACCTACTCCGGGCATCCGACCTGCTGCGCCGTCGGCCTGGCCAACATCGACGTCATGGAGAAGGAAGGCATGGTCGAACGCGCCCGGGTGCAGGGCGACCGCTTCCGCGCCGGACTGGAAACACTGCTGACCCTGCCGAATGTGGGCGAGGTGCGCGGGATCGGCATGCTCGCCGCGATCGAGCTGGTGGAAGACAAGGGCAGCAAGGCCCCGGCGAAAGGCCTGGGCGCCCGTGTCGTCACCGAGGCAGCCAACCGCGGCCTGATTCTACGCCTGCGTGCCGCGGCGGATGGGCCGCCCGCCAGCGGCGACACGCTGTGCTTCGCACCGCCGCTGCCGACGCCGGAAGCGACGCTGGACCGCATCGTGCAGATCGTCGGGGAGTCGATTCAGGCGGTGGCGTAACGGGTTGGCCTCCCCTTTGTGTCATGACCGGGCTCGGCCCGGTCACCCACGATTTGCCGGTCCAATCACCGCGAAGACGTGGGTCCCCGGCCCAAGGCCGGTGATGACGCGGGGGAGGGCCGCTATCTTGTACGTCTTCCTCTGCCTCCTGACCCTCTCGTTCCCCACCTGCGCCGCTTCCCTCCCGCCCACCGAATCAACCACCGGCCTGGTTGTCTCGGCCCAGCGCCTGGCAGCCGAGGCCGGCGTCGAGATCCTCCGCAAGGGCGGCAACGCCATCGATGCCGCCGTCGCGGTCGGCTATGCCGAGGCCGTCGTGAACCCGTGCTGCGGCAATATCGGCGGCGGCGGTTTCCTGACCGCCCATCTTTCCGGCGGCCGTGACGTTTTCCTGAATTTCCGCGAAACCGCCCCCGGCGCCGCCACCCGCAACATGTACCTCGACGCCGACGGCCAGCCGATCCGTGGTGCGAGCCTGTACGGCTGGAAAGCGATCGCCGTGCCCGGCACGGTGCTGGGCCTGGACACCGCACTGGTGAAATACGGCACCCTGCCGCGGGCCACCGTCATGGCGCCTGCCCTCCGCCTGGCGCGCGACGGATTTGTGCTGACCGCAGCCGACGCCGAGATCCTGTCCCGCGGATCCCACCTCCTGCGCCGGAACACGACCGCCTCGCATATCTTCCTGCGTTCCGACGGCTGGCCCTTCCAGGCCGGCGACCGGCTGCGCCAGCCGGAACTGGCCGCGACAATGCAAGCCATCGCCGAGTCCGGACCCGATGCCTTCTACAGGGGGAAAATCCCGGAGGCGGTCGAGGCCGCCGCCCACGCCGGCGGGGGAATCATCACCGCGGCCGACTTCGCCGCCTATCGCGTCACCGAAGGCGCGCCGCTTTCCTGCACCTATCGCGGCCACACCATCCTGTCGGCCCCGCCACCCTCCGCCGGCGGCACGACGATCTGCGAGACCCTGAACATCCTCGAAGGCTATGACCTGACGGGCATGGGCTTCCACGCCGCCGACGAGATACACGTGATGACCGAGGCGCTGCGGCTGGCGTTCTTCGACCGCAACACCTACCTCGGCGACCCGGCTTTCGTGCGCAACCCGCTGAACCGCCTGCTGTCCAAGAACTACGCCACCCGCCTGCGCGGCCTGATCACCGACCGCGCCACGCCATCCGCCAGCTTCGGCCCCGCGGTCCCGGCAACGGAAGAAAGGCGGGAGACGACTCATTTCTCGGTCCTCGACAAGGACGGCGGCGCGGCATCCGTGACTTATACGATCAACGGCTTGTTCGGAGCGGGCGTGATCGCCGGCGACACGGGGTTCCTGCTGAACGACGAGATGGACGACTTCACCATCAAGCCGGGCGCGCCCAACCAGTTCGGCCTGGTGCAAGGCGAGGCCAACGCCATTGCCCCCGGCAAGCGGCCATTGTCGTCGATGGCCCCCACCATCGTGCTGAAGGACGGCGCGGTGGAGATGGTCCTCGGCTCCCCAGGCGGCCCGCGCATCATCACCGCCGTTCTGGAAACGATTCTCAACATGATCGACTACGGCATGAACGCGCAGGAAGCGGTGGACGCGCCTCGCCTGCACCACCAGTGGCTGCCGGACGTGCTCTACGCCGAACCCTTCGCGGTGTCGCCCGACGCGGCGGCGTTGCTGGAGCAGATGGGATACCACATCCAGGAGGAACGGCCCTGGGGCGCCGTCGCATTGATCGCCTCCGGACCAATCGGCAGCACGAAGGGCACCGCCACCCCGGCCGACTCCATTGCCATCCACGATGGTCGGCCGGGCGTGTTCTACGGCGCCAACGACTCCCGCCGCCCCGGCGGCGTCGCCCTGGCGCCGTAATATCGACCCACCAAACGAGTAACGTTCCCCGGGCGACAGTCCGTCGTCGTGGCCCGGCGTCCGTTCATCGTCATGGCCCGGCGTCCCTTCACCGTCATGGCGTGGGGGGGTGTGGGGGGGGGGGCGAACCCCCCCTTATTTTTTCATTTGACCCCCGCCTGCCCCCCCCATAAAAACGTATGGTAAAAATTTTACCCAAAATTAGCGGGATTACACACCCACACAAAAAAAAAAAAAAAA
>JARLIN010000038.1 GCA_031291715.1 Rhodopila sp.
GTCAACGGCGGTCGGCATGTGTCTTGGTTTGGCGCGCGGCCGCCCAGCGAACCCCGCGCGCGATACCAACCGCCGCTATCGCCGGAAGAGTCGGCGACAGCGGCGGTTGATATTACCCCACCAGCGCCCCCGCCACGGCCCCGCTCATGCACGTCGCCAGCGTCCCCGACAGGATCGTCCGCAGCCCCAACCCCACGATCTCCGCCCGCCGGGCCGGCACCATCACGCCCAGGCCGCCGATCACGATCCCCAGGCTGCCGAAATTGGCGAAACCGCACAGCGCATAGGTCAGGATCATCCGGCTGCGCGGCGAAAACGTGTCCATCGGCATCGTCGAGAAATTCAAATACGCGACGAACTCGTTCAACACCGTCTTCGTCGCCATCAGCATCGACGCGACACCCGTCTCCGCCCACGGTACCCCGATCAGCCACATCACCGGCCGGAAGGGCAGGGCGAACAACCGTTGCAGCGTCACCGGGGCTCCGTCCCAGATCGGAAACAACCCCAGCGCCATATTCGTCAGCGTGACCAGGGCCACCGTCACCAGCAAAGTCGCGATAATCGCCGCCAGGATCGGCACGCCATCCATTGTACCCTTTACCAGCGCATCCAGGCTGCTGACGGGCGGATCCTCGATGACAAGCCGCCCTTCCGCCCGGCCCGAGGCATCGAACGGAACCATCAGCGCCGCCACCGCCAGCCCCGCCGGTGTGCTGATGACCGAGGCGATCAGGATGTTCCCCAACGCGTTCGGAACGAACGGCGCCAGAAAGGACGCGTAGATGATCATCACCGTCCCCGCGACGCCCGCCATGCCGCAGGTCATCAGCGCGAACAACTCGCCGCGTTGCATGCGCAGCAGGTAGGGACGCACCAGCAACGGTGCCTCCACCATGCCGACAAACGCATGCACCGCCGCCCCGAGCGCCAGCGGCCCGCTGATACCCATGGAGCGCCGCAGCAGCCAGGCGAACGCAGCGGTGACCCGTTGCAGTACACCCCAGTGGAACAGCAGCGACGCCAGCGCGCTGATCATCAGCACCAGCGGCAGCGCCTGGAACGCGAGGATGAAGCTGGCGCCAGGATGGGTTTCCGCGAACGCCAGCGGACCCCCACCCAGATAGCCGAACACGAACTGCGTGCCCGCCAGCGTCGCCGCATGCAGCGCATTCGCCGCGTCATTCAGCCAGAACATCGCCCGGTCCGCGCCGGGCACGCCGATCAGCAGCAGCGCGAAGGCGATCTGCAGGCCCACGCCGCAAATCACGGTGCGCCACGGGATCCGGCGCCGGTCCTCGCTGCACAGAAACGCCAGCAGCAGCAAAGAGCCGAGCCCCAGACCCGCGTGAAGCATCGGGATCAGCGGGCGGGTTTCTGGTTGAACGGATAGTAGGCCGGGAACTCGCCAACCGACGTCATATCGACCTCCACCATCGTCAGCCCCTTGATCGCCAGCGCCTTGGCTACTGTATCGCCAAACGTATCGGCATGCGAGCAGCGGAAATACGGAATGTCCGACAACCCCGCCAGCTTCTCGATGTCCGGGCTTTCCAGATCGGCATAGAAACGGCGGCCCTGCGCGGTTGCGTCCTGGATGCGCTTGATCACCCCATAGCCGCGGTCGTTCATCACGATCACAACCATATCCAGGTTTTCCTGTACCGCCGTCCAGAGCTCGCCGACATTCAGGAAGAAGCCGCCATCGCCCGTCATGACAACCGTCTTGCGGTCACCGACCGCGGCGGCGGCGGCGGCACCGATCCCAAGACACAATCCCTGACCGATGCCCGCACCCACCGGATAGACGTTCTGGTTCGGAGCATTTAGCGGGAAGACGCGGTTGCCCCATGTCGTGTTGTTCTGGGTGACATCGCGCGCCCAGATCGCATCTCTCGGCATTACCTTCCGCAACTGCGCGCTGAACGTGCCGTAAGCACCCAGAGTCTCGATGAAGACCTTCTGCGCCGAGCGTTTCAGTTCCGCGAACCCTTCAGGATAGCCGGGCGCGACTTTCAGTTTGCCCTCGATCCGGCTGACCAGGCCTTCCAGTGTCGCCTTGGCATCGCCGCAGACGAAATACTGGCTGGCATAGGTCCGGCCATTGGCGAGCGGATCGGCGTCGATCTGGATCAGGTTCTCCGGCAGCTTGACGTTGAAGTCGTTCGTCTCGTGCCCGCGCACGCGGCAGCCGACGACCAGGCACAGATCCACGGTCTTGTAGAAATCGGTGATGATCGGCATCCCGCTGCCCGTCAGCCCGCCGAGGTTCCGCGGATGATCCTCCGGCACCGTCGCGCGGCCGTTGAAGCTGGTGACCATGCCGAAGCCCATGTCCAGCAGCTTCGCCGCCGCGCTGCCGGCCTTCTTCGCGCCGTTCCCCAGCCACAGCATCGGCCGCTTCGCCGCGATCACCCGCGCGGCCAGCTCGTCCAGTTCCGCGTCTGTCGGAGTTCGCGGTGTCGGCAGCGGCAGCACGAAATTATCCAGCATCGCCGGCCGTTCCATCTTCACCCGTTGCAGGTCGATCGGCACCTCGACGCTGACCGGCCCCATCGGGGCGCTGAGCGCCTCCACCGCCGCCTGGGTCAGCACCCCAAGCGCGTTCTGCGCCGAGCGGATGCGGTAAGCGCCCTTGCAGACCGAAGCCATCATGCCGAGTTGGTCGAACGCGTCATGCACCGCGCCCATGCCGCGATCGACGAACTTCGTCGATGTCTGGCCGGTGATGTGCAGCACCGGCGATCCCGCGAAGCGCGCCTCGATCAGGCCGCCGATGGTGTTCGCGGCGCCGGGGCCGGTGGAGGAGAAAATCACGCCCAGCCCCTGATTGACGCGCGCATAGCCGTCGGCCATGTGCGCGCCGCCAAGCTCCCCGCGCGCCATCATGAAGCGGATGGTGTTGCGCCGCCCGATCGCGTCCAGCATCGGAATGTTGTGCACGGACGCGATGCCGAACACGGTGGTGACACCGCATGCGGACAGGAACTCGGCGACGAGATCGCCGACGGTGTAGTCGGTGGCCATTGTTTCAACTCCCTTGGTCGGGGGCGAAGCTGAAACAGAGCGGGGGGCGCGTCAACGGCGGGGGTGTTAGCCGGGGGTGTAGATGCGTTCGGAAGGGTCGGATATGGCGGTTCAGGGCAGGGGACACTGTGATCCCCGCTTTCGTACCCTATTTTTGTTGACCTTTTCTGATGCAGAAGTCTGATGCGGAAGCGAGAGCTCGGGGTGTGGTAGCCGGACGGCAGGCCGGCGCAGCGTGCCCAGCCGATGACCCTCCGCCCGCAAGTAGGAGAGAACGGCGAAAGCCGGCATGGGCCATATTACCCAAGGTGGGATTTGGAGGGAGAAAGGCCCCCAGGTGAGGATCAGGTCATGCATGATGATCGACCCTACCGTCACGACCAATCGCACATTCCACGACGTGCGTCGTGGAATGTATGACCTCATTCTGTGGTAGTATCTCTTCCGTCTCAATATATGATAATAATCTTTATCATATATAGAGGATTGGATACGATGCCGCTCGAACTCGATTCGGAGTCTGCCCGATGGCTCGCCCTGCTACCTCACCCCCCCTGCCTCTGCCTCTGCCTTCACCTCAGCCCGCCAATCTGCCCGTCGATCAGATGCGAAAAGGGGTTCGCCGCCTAAGCAGGCGCATCGCCGACCTGGAGGCGTTTGAACCACATTCCGTGCAAATGCAGTGGCCTCCGGAAGTAACAGCACTTCAAAACGCGATCGACGAGGCGCTGACACTGGCGTTCGGACATCAAACGATCGAGTATAATCGATACAAAGCGGCCGCGCGCTTAAACAACAGCAATAACATGGCGAAACTTGCCCGTGATCTAAATGGGCGCGGCTCCGAGTCTCAGGATGTATCTGATGCTAGAAAGTCTCTCACCGCGGGTAAACAGAAATCACTGGTGCTTTTGCATCAGGCGATCAAGGGACTCCAGGAGGAGATTGCCGATCGAGAGTCTCTGACGCGGCCGACCGAACTGCGAGATGATCGACAGTCCGATCTTTCCAAGGTGTTCGTGGTGCATGGTCATGACGACGGAGCACGACAGGCGGTGGCCCGCTTTCTGGAGAGGCTCGAACTTGAAGCGATCATCCTCCAGGAGCAGCCGGACCAGGGCCTTACGATCATCGAGAAATTCGAGACTTACGCCAACCATGTGGGATTTGCTGTTGTTCTCCTCACACCTGACGACATCGGAGGTGCGGCCTTGGCGCCGGCGCAGGCGTTGCGCGCCCGGCAGAATGTAATCTTCGAACTTGGGTATTTCGCAGGCAAGCTTGGTAGAGGCCGCGCCTGTCTGATGCGGAAGGGGGAGGTTGAAATCCCCTCTGACCTCTATGGCGTCATTTACACCGAGATGGATGCTGCGGAGGGCTGGAAATTAAAACTGGCGAAGGAGCTAAAGGCGGCTGGGCTGAAATTCGACGGTGACAAGGTATTCGCGTGAACCAGATCATCCGCGTTCTCGCCACCATCGACCGGCCCGAGATTATCGCCGGCGGTGCCAAGCAGGTTGTGCCGACACTAATCGCCGCCGCCGGCGAGCGCGCCTCACTCCGTTTCCTGGAATTCTTCGCCGCCGCCATCCGCAACCCGCATACACGCCGCGCCTATAGCCGCGCCACAGCGGAGTTCATCTCCTGGTGCGGGGACAACCAGGTGCGTTCGATCACGGCCGTGCAACCGGTTCACGTAGCATCCTGGATCGAGATGCAGACGCGCGAGCATGCGGCCCCGACCGCGAAGCTGCGCTTAGCCGCGCTGCGTCGTCTATTCGACTGGCTTGTTACCGGCCAGGTTATGGCGACCAACCCGGCCGGATCCGTGCGCGGGCCCTCGCATGTCGTTAAGGCGGGCAAGACGCCAGTGCTGGCACCTGAGGAAGCGCGCGCGCTGATCGATTGCATCGAGATCACCACGCCAGTGGGTTTGCGCGATCGGGCGCTGATCGGATTGATGGTGTTCAGCTTCGCGCGGATCGGTGCGGCCCTGGGCATGAAGGTCGAGGACGTGTTCACGCAGAACCGCCGGCTATGGGTGCGGTTGTGCGAGAACGGCGGCAAGGCGCACGCCATGCCATGCCACCACGACCTTGAGGCCTACCTTTCCGCTTATATCGACGGTGCGGGTATCGCCGAAGATCCCAAGGGGCCGCTGTTTCGCACCATCGGCCGCGGCACCCGATTGTTGACGCGCACGCCCCTGCCCCAGGCGAACGCCTATATGATGATTGGCCGGCGCGCGGCGGCGGCCGGCATCGAAACCAAGCTCGGCAATCACAGTTTCCGGGCGACCGGGATCACGGCATATCTGAAAAACGGCGGGGTGCTGGAAAAGGCGGCGCAGATGGCGAACCATGCCAGCCCGCGCGCGACCCAGCTGTACGACCGGCGATGCGAGGAACTCAGCCTCGATGAGGTGGAAAGGATCAGGGTGTGAGCATATCGGGGCGACTCCGGCGACAATCTGACCGGCACATCGGCCAATGAGCAACGCCCAAAATCAGCACTACGTGCCGAAGTTCATCCTGCGGCAATTCCTTGTTAATCAGAACAAGGAACAGGTTTCTGTATACGACAAGCATCTCGACAAAGGATTTGTCACGTCGATCAAAAACGTCATGGCAGAGCGACGTTTCAATGACTTTGCTTTCGAAGATTGGATTGTCTCATTCGAACCTATTGCCTCTGGGATCGAAAATCTGATTCTCCCTGCGTATCGACGGATTGTTGAAACACGTCGTCTTGATGGAAGCCCACAGGAGAAAGCGGATCTCGGGTTTCTGATGGCCTTCCAATTCCTACGGACAAAGGCCGCTCGCGACCGCTATCAAAGTCTAGAAGCGATGATCAAGACGAAGATCGAGGCCATGGGGCATCGGATGGAAGACATTGAGGGATGGGAACCGCAAACTGAAGATATTCTTAAGCGCGAGGAACTCCTAGGGATGAGTGATTCGATAGCGCAATTTGCGTATATTATTGCGCAGAAGGAATTTCGGCTTGCTGAACCTCTACCAGGCAGAAGTTTTTATCTCGGAGATAATCCAGTCTGCCTGAATAATGCGAGAGATTTTGGACCATATGGGAATCTTGGATTGGCTGTGAAGGGTATAGAAATCTATCTTCCTCTCTCGTCCGATCTGATGTTGTGTGCTTGGTGTCCATCAATCGTGAACGAAATCCGCGCCACAGTTATTAGTGAAAAAAAGAAAACAGAGATGGAGGCTCTTGGACTTCATATGAGCGGAAAAATTTCAGCAGCCGACATGAAATCCCTGATCGACCCGTGGCGCTCATCGTTGAAGTCTATCGAGGAGCTTACGCAGGCCCTAAAGATTGGAGCCCCGATGTCCTCGAGTCTCGAAAACATGGACTTCTACAATTCTATGCAGACCGCCAACGCATTCCGATATGTGGTCTGTCAGCAGTCTGACTTTGGCCTGGCAAAACGCCACAACAAGGAGTTTCCAAATCTTCGTAAGGGGCGTCAGTTTTCGTTCGCCTGACCCAGCATTGGTCTCCGGCAAAAAGCTAAGCGCGTCAAAGAAGGAGCGGACGAGCTTGTCATATCGCATGGCGATGGCGAGGTTGATCTTCAGGCGATCGATCATGCGCTCGATGCGGTTGCACTCGCGATACAGGCGTCTGTTCCAGCGGATTTGGACCTTGCGATTGGATTGGGGCGGAATGCAGGACCGGATGCCGGCCTCATGCGGGTTGGCGCGGAAGATTGGTGATTGGTACCCTCGCAAGACAGAAAAACAGCCGAACGAGGTGCAGACAATATGAAAAAGAGCGCAACGACCGAGGGCGAATCCCCTTCTCGGCTGATCGACGCGAGGATCGAGGAATTGGACGACTGGAGGGGCAAGACGCTCTCCCATGTCCGTGCTCTCATCAAACAGGCTGACCCTGAGGTGGTCGAGGAGTGGAAGTGGAGAGGCGTTCCAGTTTGGTCTCACAGTGGAATAATCTGCACCGGCGAGACGTACAAAAGCGTCGTGAAGCTGACTTTCGCCAAGGGCGCTTCGGTCAAGGACCCTGCAGGACTATTCAACGCCAGCCTTGAAGGCAACACCAGGCGCGCTATCGATATTCATGAGGGTGATGAAATCGATGAGGATGCCCTCAAGACGCTCATACGCGCCGCTGCAGCCCTCAACAGGTCATCGGCCCGATAGTTGAAGCCGGCGCCTTATGTGTTGGCGCCTATGCTTGCCGGCGGGATGTCCGCCGCGGCTCCGGCCATCCGCGCACGAACGGCTGGGGGCGGATGGCGGCCAGGCTATAGGTCGTCGCCGACAGACCCAGTTCCTTGTTCATGGTCAGCGCGGCGATCGAGACGTTGAAGCGATCCAGCGCGTTGATCAGGTAGCCAAGGCTCAGGAAAGGGATCAGCCGCCAGGCGACCTTACGCATGACGGTGTCTTCGACATCCGGTGCCATTGTCTGTCCTCCCGTGCCGTTTCTGCCGAGTGGTCCGGGCGAAAGCCTAACCTTGAAGAAAAGCGGTGTGCCAGAAAATTCGCGTGGGTCGGGAGTCGGACCCAACCGCAGGCCGTTGCGATTTCGTTACGTAAGGCGCGCGCGCCCATACGCGCTGACACAAGGGGTGCAGCCCCGGCCAAGACACAAAAGGAAAGAAGCCGCGCGAGTCTTATGTGGGCGCCGTGAGGACACCCCAGCCGGGACGACAGGGCGAAAGCCTCGCTCCGCCCCGCCGTCCGTCAGCGCCCTTCTTTACACTATCCCGAAGTTGATCAAATTCCGCACGGGAGCGCCGGACTTCAGCATCGCAAAGCCTTCGTTGATCTCCTCCAGCTTGACCTGGCCCGAGATCAAATGATCCAGCTTCAACCGACCTTGCCGCCATAGCTCCAGCAGCCGCGGCATATCGACGCGGAAACGGTTGCCGCCCATGCTCGTGCCTTGGATCTTCCGGTCGCGCAGGAAATCCGCGCCATGCAGCTCGATCTTCGTGCCGAACGGGATCATGCCGATGATCGTTGCCACACCGCCGGGCCGCAGCATGGCGAAGGACTGTTCCGCGCTGATCTTCAGGCCGATCGCCTCGAACGAATACGGGACGCCCTGGCCGTCGGTCATATCCTTCACGGCCGCCACCGGATCGACGTTCGATGCGTTGATGGTATCCGTCGCCCCCATCTCCCGCGCTTTTTCCAACTTCGACGGATTCGTATCGATCGCGATGATTCTCGCTGCGCCTGCCAGCGCCGCGCCATTCACCGCCGACAAACCGATGCCGCCACAGCCGATGACCGCGACGGTACTGCCGGGTTCGACCTTCGCGGCGTTGAACACCGCCCCGACACCTGTCATGACACCGCAACCGACCAGGGCGGCGCGGTCCAGTGGGATTTCCTTGTTGATCTTCACCACGGCATGCTCGTGGACCAGCATCTGTTCGGCGAAGACCGACAGATTGAACGCCTGGTGCAGTACCTGGCCTTTCCACTTCAGGCGCCGCGCCGCGCCCGGCAGCAGCTTCACTTCGGTGTTCTCGCAAAGGTTGGTGTGGCCGGTGGTGCATTGCGCGCACTCGCCGCAGAACACCGACAGGCAGGTGATGACGTGGTCGCCGGGCTTCACGTAGGTGACATCCTCGCCGACCGCCTCGACTACCGCCGCGCCTTCATGGCCCAGGACGGCTGGCGTGGGAAAGGGATAGAGGCCCTCCATGAAATGCAGGTCGGAGTGACACAGGCCGGCATAGGCGGTGCGCAACAGCACCTCCCGCCGCTTCGGCTTCTCGATTTCCACGTCCTCGATGGTCAGAGGCTGGTGCGCTGCGTGAAAGACCGCGGCTTTCATAGGTCGGTTTCCTCCGGTTTTTTTGAGCCAGGAGGAAGCCTAGCCGCGTTGCGTCCTACCGCCAATGCTTCTGGTAGTAAGGCTCCTTGTCCTCGCCTTCCAGCATGATGGCATGGTCGGTGGCGAAGTAATCGGCATAGTGCAGCACATAAGCCTCATGGTTGCGTCCGTGGAACGGCGCGTTTCCGGCATGCAGCGCGACGGTGCTGACGATGGTGTGGTCGAAGCCCAGTTCTTTCAGCAGCATGGCGCCGACAACGCCGTGCTGCAGCTCGTGAGAGAGCTTCGAGTAGGTGACTTTGTGAGCGCTTTCCCGCACGTACATCAGCGGCTTGTCCACGTCGTGAAGTATCAGGATCGGCACCAGGACATTGTGATCCACGGCCTTGCCCCAGTCGGTGGCCGCGCGCCGGGCCAGATCCAGCCCGTTCCGGGTCACGTCGTTGACGTGCCACTCCAGGCGGTAATGCGCGGCGCCCGGGGAATACGGCATCTCCGCCAGTTCGGCGTACGGGCTGGACGACCAGGTGGTGACCCAGGCGGTGACGATCTTCTCGCGCAGTTCCGGGCTGACCAGGTCGAGGCCGAATAGCCAGTCTTCGACCGCCTTGCGACGGGAATTGCTACTGTGGTCGATCGTATAGGGTTGTTTGGACATGTTTCCCCGCTTTGGAATGTTTTGCGCCAAGGCTGGTGTCATCGTAAGGCTTCGACGCTCCACCGGGGAAGTAGGTGGAATGACCCACATCGCCGGCCCTGTCCAGGACCGGCCGATCATGTTCTGTTCACCTGTGGCAGGAGGCTCCATGCTCTTCCCGGCCGGGGGGGCGGGATGTGCGCGCGCGGAGCCCGCCCGCGGCGGACCGATGCATCGATCTACATCGTTCCGTCGCCGGGCCGTGACCGGACATCGATCCGCCCGACGTCTTATACCACCGGCCCGAACTATCGACGATTCAGCCGAAACGGGCCGCTGGTATTATTTCATGTTGCCGGGGCCAGCCGGCGCGGTCATCCCGCCGGAGCTTGGGGCGGCGCCATTGTACGCCTGACCCTGGCGCGCGGCCTGATAGCTCTGGTCGTTCAACTGATCCACCGCCGCATCCTGCGACGTGTCGGTCCGGCTGTGCGTCGCGCCACCCCGGTGGGCCGTCGACGAACGATGGGCGGCGTGCGAACCCGTCGAGCCGCTAGATGAACCCGTCTGGCCGGCAGGTGCATTGGGATCGCCCGATGGGGGGCTGGTTTGAGCCCATGCCGGTGCGGCCGCCAGCATCGCAACGGTACACACGGCTGGAAGTAAACGTGCCTTTGTCATGGTCATCTCCTTCAACTTCTTACCGAAAAGCGTGGAATCACATTTCCGGTGCCTGACAGAGGTAAGACCGCGGTGGCCGTCCTGCCGTTCACATCCCGTTGGGGTTGCCCGAATTCACACGCCGGTAAGCCCGGAATCACGGTTGGCCAAGCGGACGGCACCCGATCGACAGATCAAACCGCGGCCGGCATCCTGGTTGTGAACCCATAACACGGACGATCCAGATGGCCGACCAATCCGACACACAGATCCGCCGCGTGATCGATAGTCCGGCGTTCAAGACCGCTGCCGCCACCTTGACGGCGGAGCATGATCGCACTGTCGCCGACATCGTCGCGCTGACGGAAACGCCGGCGCCGCCGTTCAAGGAGCAGACCCGTGCCCTGCGATGGCTGGAGATGGCACGCGCGCATGGACTGGAATCGCTGGAGATCGATGCCGAGGGCAATGTCACCGGCCTGCGCCGCGGCATCGGCAACGGCCCGTTGATCTGCGTTGCCGCGCACCTGGACACAGTGTTTCCCGAGGGCACCGACGTGACCGTGCGGCGCGAAGGCACGAAACTGTTCGCCCCCGGCATCGGCGACGACACACGCAGTCTGGCGGTCTTGCTCGCCTGGATGCGCGCCATGGACGCCGCCGGGATCGAAACCCGGGCCGATATCCTGTTCGTCGCGGATGTGGGTGAGGAAGGGCGGGGCGATCTGCGCGGGATGCGTCATCTGTTCCAGAAGGGCCGCTACAAGGACCGGATCAGCGCGTTCATTACCGTCGATAGCCCCGACATGGACCGCATCGCCACCGGTGGCGTCGGCTCCAAGCGCTATCGGGTCACCTTCGAAGGTCCGGGCGGCCACAGCTACAGCGCATTCGGCGTGGTCAACCCGATGTTCGCCATGGCCGACGCCGTCACCCGTCTCGGTGCCCTGGATCTTCCTGTTCGTCCCAGGACCACCTACAGCGCCAGCGTGACCGGCGGCGGCACCTCCATCAATGCGATCCCCGACGCGGTCTGGACGGAGTTTGATCTGCGGTCGGAATCCGAAACGCATCTGGCGGCCCTGGAGCAACAGTTCTTCGCCCTACTGGAAGCCTCGGTCGCGGCGGAGAATGCCCGCCGATCCACCCAGAACGGCCCCGTCACGATCCGGATCGAGCCCATCGGCGACCGGCCGGCGGGCCATACCAGCGAAAGCGCGGAGGTCGTGGGACTGGCCCGCGCGGCGATCGAGGCACATGGCTTCCAGACGCGGTTCGAATATTCCTCCACCGACGCGAATATTCCCATGAGCCTGGGCATCCCGGCGATCCGTATCGGGTCGGGCGGCAGCGGGGGGAGGGCGCATTCGCTTGAGGAATGGATAGACGTGGAACCAGAGGCCAGCTTGCGCGGCATGAAGGCCGGCCTTGCCGCCGTTCTGGCCGTGGCCGGCATGGTTTAGCGGACGCCGTGGGCGGCTTGCATTCGCGATTGGCGCGATCTATACGATCGCCATGGCTGCATTATTGTCCGCCTCGCGATTTTGGTACCGCTGGTATTCACCGGCGGCCTAGGATCGTGCACCCGTAGCAAGACCCAAAAGCCGCCCCATCCAGGCGGCTTTCGTTTTTCTACCCCTCGTTGCGAAATCCGCCGAAAATGGAATGGCCCTCGGTCCCAAACCAAGGAGCTTCCCATGCAACGCACCAGTTTCGATTTCGACGTCATCTCCGGCCCGGCCGAACCCCGTTTGGCTCCCAAGCCCACGCCCAAGCCGGATGCCGCGAAGGGCGAACCGCGCCAGCAGAACGAATCAGGAAAATGACCGTTTGATTGCCGCGCCGCCCGGGATAGGCTACTCACCAGTAGCCTCACCGGGATGGGAAACGCGCCATGAAGCTGATGTGGTTTCATCTGATGCCGTACAC
>JARLIN010000360.1 GCA_031291715.1 Rhodopila sp.
AAATCCGTCGAATACGCCCTCGGCATCCATACTGGCCTCCTATCCAGCCAGCACTTTCAACCGGTTCTCGCACCGATTCAGAATCCCCCCACGATTCAACGTTTTGTCATCCCGCTCTAAAACGGTGATGCGGGCGGCCGGCGCATGACGGCGACCAGCAACAGGCAGATGAACGCTCCGCCCGCGGCTGCCATGAAACCGTCGATATAGGCCAACACAAAAGACTGCTGCGCCACCGTGGCTGACAGCAATTTCGCGGCGCGCGCGCCGGCTTCGCCCAGATCGGCGGTATGGGCGCCAACCACACCGCGATATGCAGCCAGCCGGTCAGTGGTGAGACCCGCCGCGGCGTCGACATGCAGCCCGACGAGATTCGAGTGGATCTGCTCCCGTACGCGAACAAAGGTCTGCATGAACGCAGTGCCGATCTCGCCGCCGAACAGCCGGCTGATCTGCAGCAGGCACCCGATGGCCAGCGCATCGGACGGATTGATCGCGCGGACGTTAAGCGCCAGCAGCGCCGTCAATGCGAAGGATTGGCCGATGGCCTGGAGGATCTGAGACGGCAGGAAGTCGTCGGTCGCCCACTGGCTGGTAAGCCCCGTTGCCATCCAGCAGGCGATACCGATCAGCAAGCTGCCAAGGGCCAGCACCCAGCGCCCGTCCGTATGGCGCAGCAGGTCCGCCAGCGGCAGGACAAGGATGAGTTGCGGCAGGGCGATCCAGAGCAGCACGCTTCCCACCTGCAGTTCCCGGAAGTCCTGCACGGTCTGCAGATAGGTCGGGATGATATAGGCGGTGGACTGAATGATGAAGCGGAAGCCGGCGAGTAGCAGCAACAGCGCCAACAGGTTCCCGCGTAACAGTTTTCCGAGATTCAGGAAGGGATTGGGCGTGATCAGCTCACGGCCCACGAAGGCCAGCGTCACCAGGCTTCCCGACAGCAGCAGGCCGATGACCAGACCGTTATTGCTCCAGTCGAGCCGATTGCCCTGATCAAGGCCGGCAAACAGCAGCGCTAACCCAATGATCGCATACGCAAGCCCAGGCCAATCGAGATCTCGCAGCAGGGCGGTGTTCACCGGCTCGCGTGGCACCCCAATCGAGATGCAGCCGAACATCACCGGCAGCATCAGGCAGTATTGCCAGTCGATCCATTGCCAGCCCCAATGATCCGCGTACCACCCTTCCAGCGATGCCGCCACGTTCTGCGATAGCTCGGAGTTCATCGCATAGACGGCGATGCCGTAGATCACGAGCCGGGGCGGCAGGCTGCGGATGATGAAGCTGATGGTGAGCGGGATGAAGGTTCCGGAACCGATGCCGCCGAGCACCTGCATCGTGATGAAGGCGTTGAGGTTGGGCGAGAGCGGTCCGAGCAGGCTGGTGGTGAACATCAGCAGGATGCCGAGCAGCAGCACGCGCCGGACCCCAAGGATGGCGCCGAGATAGGGTGAGGCGACGCCGGCAACCATCTGGCCGATGCCGAAGCTCGTGGTGATCCAGGCGCCCTCGTCGAAGCCGGTTCGCAGGCCGCCACGCAAATCGGCCAGCCCAAAGGACGTTACCCGGCTGGCAAGCAAGGCGATGATCGAGCCGAGCAGCACGCCGAAGATCCCGATATACGGGCGCAGCGAGTTCGCGCTCAGCCGCGGATGCGTCTCGGCGAAGCCATGGAGCGCCTTGCCTGTCGCACTGACCGGCGCCAGATGAAGCGTCACGGGCTTGGCGCGGGTGTGGGCGCCGGCCGTGCGGAGCGGGCCTTCTGGGTCGAACCCGCGGTGGGCATCCTGTCCTCGGCGGTCCCTGTGTCGATGGTAGCTTCGACCGACATACCCGGGCGAACCAGCGTGCCCAGCGCGGGGTCCGTATCCAGCACAATCTTCACCGGCATGCGCTGCACGACCTTGGTGAAGTTGCCGGTGGCGTTGTCCGGCGGCAGCAGCGCGAAGGTGCTGCCCGTGCCCGGCGACCAGCTGTCAACATGGCCGGTAAGCCTCAGGTTAGGGAACGCGTCCACAGTCACGCGCGCCGGCTCGCCGAGACGCACGTTGGTCATCTGCGTCTCCTTGAAGTTGGCGATAACCCAAATTCGTGGCAGCGGGACCATCGCGATCACCTGTGTGCCGGCATTGACGAACTGGCCGTCGCGCACCTGGCGCTGACCGACGAGCCCATCGGCCGGTGACACGATGCGCGTGTAGGCAAGGTTGTCGCGTGCGAGCGTCAATTGCGCCTCGGCGCCGCGGACCTGCGCTTTCAGTCGGTTTTCCTGCACATCGAGACTGGCCAGCACGGCCTTCTGTTGGTCGAGCTGGGCCTCGTTCAGCATGAGCTGCGCTTTGGTACGGTTCTCGTTTGCGTCGGCCTGCTCCACCATCTGCTCGGTGCCGGCGATCCTGGTTTGCAGCAGGCTGCGCTGGCGTTTCGCCTCCAGATCATAGCGCAGCAGGTCTGCCTGGGTCGCCTGGATGGTGGCATCAGCCTGGCGGATCAGCGCCCGCTGGACGTCCTTCTGATTCGCGAGGTCGGCCAGCGCGGCTTGCGCGGCGGCCAGGCTGGCCTCGGCCTGCGTGAGTTCGGCGCGATAGTCGGAGGGATCGATTTCGACGATCAGATCGCCCTTATGCACCGTCTGATAGTCGGTGACGGCGACAGTGGCGACATAGCCTGAAACTTTCGCCGCCAGCGGGGTGACGTCGCCGGCGGTGTAGGCATCATCGGTGGCCTCGTAGCGGGCGGAGCCGGTCCAGCGGTTCCAATGTCCGGCGACATACCACGCGAGGAAACCGGCCGCGATAACACCCATGATCCGAAGCAGCGGAAACAACCATCCGAATCGAGCAGGGTGGTCAGCCCGAGGAGAGGCGGAAGGCGCCGGTCGCATGGCTTCCGTTGCGTCGGGCATCGAGAATCCCTGATCCGGAGAGCAGGACAGCGGAGGGGTGGTAACAAGCCCTCCCGAACAACGCATCTGCAGGATTCCCACAAGTCCGCCCGATGTCCAGCCGCGCTGCTCGGTTTTTGATTGGGGGGGCCTGACAGTTGAAGAAGGAGGCCTGGTTCGCTGCCGGATCCGCGCGGGGTTGGCGGGGCGGCCGCGCGCGAAATCAATAGGATACCAGCGGCCCGCGCTTCTAGAAATAATGCCAGAAGTTCGACGCCCGCGCCTCGTCGGGGCCGCCATCGAAGACGATCTGGCCGTTGTTCATAATGATCACGCGATCGGCGATCTTCATCGCGGCGGCAACGTTCTGCTCCACCAGCACGGCGGTCATCGCGTGCGATTTACAGACATCCCGCACCTGCTGGAACATGCGTTCCACCAGGTTGGGTGCCAGGCCGATCGAGGGTTCGTCCAGCATCAGGCAGCGCGGAGTCCCCAGGATCGCCAGCGACATTGCCAGCATCTGCTGCTGCCCGCCGCTCATGCTGCCGGCACGGGTGGTGCGCCGTTCCTGCAGCACAGGGAACAGCTTGTACACATCGGGGATGTCAAACATCGCCCCGGGGCCGACATTGCGGGCTGCGACGACGTCGATGTTTTCCGCCACGCTCAGGTCGGGGAAGATGCCGCGTCCTTCCGGCAGCAGGCGAAGACCGAGTGCCACGCGTTCGGCGACGGACAGACGGTCGATGCGGTTGCCGTCGAACAGCACCTCCCCCGCGCTCGGCCGCAGCAATCCCATGGCCGACTTCAGCGTGGTTGTCTTGCCGGCACCGTTATGGCCGAGGAACGCCAGGATCTGCCCAGGCTCCAACGCGAAGGACACGTCGGAGATCACGGTCTTTGATCCGTAGCCCGCTTCCAGTCCGTTCAGACGTAGAACCATCAGAGTGCGCCGCCGAAATAGATTTCCGCCAGGGCGGGATCGCTGATGATCGTTTCCGGCGACCCCTGCGCCATCAGGTGGCCCTGATGCAGGAACAGCACATCGTCGGCGATCTTCTGTACCACGCGGGTATTGTGCTCCACCACCAACAATGTCTTCCCATCATCCTGCAATCGCCGCAGCAGCGTCATGACGTCATCGAGTGCCGCGGCGGACAGACCGGAGGCGGGTTCGTCCAGCAGCAGCAGTTCGGCGCCGGTTGCGAGAACGCGGGCAATGATCAGCAGCTTCTGCTCGCCGTACGACAGGTTGCGGACGAAATCATTGGCGCGGGCGGACAGGCCGACACGCTCCAGGATCGCCAGTGCCTCGTCCCGCCGGCGGCGCTGGGCGGTGGCGACGTGGAAGGGGCGGAAGATGGCGGCGACCGGTTCCTCGCCCAGTTGGCCCGGCAGGCTGGCGAGCACGTTGTCCACCGCTGTCAGATCGACGAACAGGCGCAAGTTCTGGAACGTGCGAGCGATCCCGGCGGCGACGATCGCCTGGGGCTTCCAGCCGTCGAGTGTCTGGCCCTTGAAGCTGACGGTTCCAATGTTCGGCCGCAGGAAACCGGTGATGACGTTGAAGATCGTCGTCTTGCCCGCGCCATTCGGACCAACGAGGCAGGTGATGCGGCCCTGCTCGACGGTGAAGCTGCAATCGTTCAGGGCTTTCAGGCCGCCGAAGCTGACCTCCACCCCCGTGGCTTGCAGGTACGGGGTCATAGCTTTTCCCCCGCCAGCCCTTGCGGCCGGAACAGCATGAAGGCGATCAGCAGCACACCGTAGATCAACTGCCTCGCCGCGGCGGCGATGGTTGTGGGGATATCCACCAAGGTCAGGATCTGCGGGAGCGCCAGAAGCAAAAACGGCCCGAGGATCGACCCGGCCAGGCTACGCGCGCCGCCGACCACAACCATGGTCAGCAGCAGGATGGACGCGTCCAGGTCGAAGGACGAGGGGTCGATGAAGCTGAGGAACGTGGCGTACAGGCCGCCCGCGGTGCCGGCGAAAGCGCCGGCCAGGGCGGCGGCGGAAACCTTGGCTCGCAGGACGCTTTTGCCGGCGGCGGCGACCGCCAGCTCGTCCTCGCGGATCGCGCGCAGCAGGCGGCCGAACGGTGCGCGCATCACCAGCCAGAAGATCAGACAGCCCAGCGCCATGCCGCCAACGCAGAGGGCCACCACTTCCGAGCTGTTCTCCAACGCCTTGCCGAACAGGTCGGGTGGCGGGATGCCGGGAAGGCCGTTTGCGCCCCCGGTGCCGTCGGTCCAGTTGGTGAACAAAGCCGTCGCGAGCAGCTGGATGCCGAAGGACGTTACGACGAAATAATCGCCGGACACGCGCAGCGCGGGCAGCGTGACCAGGATATTCAGCGCGATGCAGCACACAGCGGCGATCGCCATCGCCGGCAGGAACGACATCACGTCGTTCATCAGGAAATACGCGACGATATACGCGCCGACACCGAACACCGCCGCCTGGGAGACCGAGAAGATCCCCGCGATCCCGACCAGCAGGTTCGTGGACAGGCCAAGCAGCACATAGATCGAGGCCAGGGTGATGTAGCTGAACCAGAAATCCATGGCTTAACGAGCCGCCGCGAACAGGCCGGTGGGCCGGAACAGCATGAAGATCACGAAGATGAAGAACGTGACGCCGATACTCCATTCACCGGGGATGAACAGCAGCGACATGTTCTGGAGTTCCGCGATGACGATCGCCAGCACGAAGGCGCCGGTTATGCTGCCGACGCCGCCGGCGATCATGGCGATGGTGGCGGTCAGCAGGGGGGTCACGCCGTTGTACGGTTGCAACCCGAAATCGAGCGGTACCAGCACGCCCGGCAGGCAAACCAGGGCGGAGGCGATCGCCATGACATAGATATGGGTTCGGTGCGGCTGGAGCCGGGTAATCTGCGCCAGAAACGGGTTGGACGCGACCGCGCGGATCTGCTTGCCCAGGATGGTGCGGTGGGCGAACCACATCAGTCCGGCATAGGCCGCGACGCTAAGCACCACCGTCGAGATTTGTGTCGTTGTCAGGCGCACATTGCTGCCAAGATGGAACACCTGCGAACCCCAGGGCAGGTCGAACTGCAGGATGTTCGCTGTGTAGATGGCGGCCAGGATGTTCTGGATGACCGCCAACGTCCCCAGTGAAGCGATCAGCACCACCAGATGTGTTGCCCGCCGCCGCTCCAGCCTGGCGTAGAGCGCGCCCTGGATCAGCGCACCAAGGGCGGCGGAAGCCACGACCGCCACCAGCAGCGCGAGGACCGGAGGGAACCCGTGCCGAAGCGCCGACCAGGCGATGTAGCCGGCCATTGTATAGACGCCCGCGTGAGCGACATGGAAAATCCTGGTCGTCGCGTAGACGAACGAGAAACTGACGGCGACAATGCCCAGCGCGCAGCCGGTCACGATCCCATTGCACAGCAATTGTAGCGCGAGCATCAAGGCAATCCGGTCAGTCGGCGGTCATTTGCTTGATGGTGACGTCCTTGCCGCCCTTCATGACGTCGATATCCAGCGGGACGGTCGCGGTATTGGTCTTGAACTCCAGCGGGATCAGGCCCTGGAATTTGCCGATCGCGAACAGCGTGTCGTGCATGTTCTCGCCGGTCAGCGGCTTGCCTTCAGACAGCAGCTTGTCCGCCACGGTCAGCACGATCTGCGTCGCATTGTAGTATTGGCGGACGAAGAACTCCATTTCCACGCCGAACTTCGCCTTGAATTCGGCGGCCAGCTCGGGCGGGGCGTCGATCCGCACCTGCGTATGGACAAAACCCTCGGACGATGGGTCGGCGACGGTGGCCGGATCGGAGAAGAAGGTGGTACCGGCGACGGTGAAGTTCAGGCCGAGCTGCTTGTATTGCTGTGCCATCTGCAAGATGCCGGCGGTGATCGAAACCAGCATCACGTCCGGCTTGGCATCAGCCAACTTCAGCAAAGCCGGGCGATAATCGGTCTGGCCGAACTGGGTCGGCTCCTGCGCCAGGACGGTGCCCCCCGCTTCCGGGAAATATTTCTGGAAATCATCGCGGCCGGCGATGCCCGCGGCGTCATTCTCGAACAGGATGGCGCCCTGCTTCTTGCCTTCGCCGATCAGGTATTTCGAGAGCACCTTGACCTCATCGCCGATCGTCGGAAGCGTGTTGACCAGGTACGGTGACGCGGTCGCCAGCTTGTCGGCCTGCGCGCCCGCATTGACCAGCAGGATCTTCTTGCGGGTCGCCAGCGGAGCCATCGCCAGGGACGGACCGGAATAGGCGCTGAAGATCAGCGGCACCTTTTGCAGATCGGCCAGCTTGTTGAAGCTGAGGATCGACTGGTCCGGCTTCGCCTGGTTGTCCTCAAACAAGATCTCGATCTTGTTGCCGTGCACGCCGCCGGCCGCATTGGCCTTGTCCACGGCGAACTGGATGCCGCGCATCTGCTGGGTGCCGATCATGGCACCTGGCCCGGTCAACGGCAGGATCGCACCGAAACGGATGGTGTCGGCATGCGCGGCCGTGGCGGCGAGCATGACGGCAAGTAGCCCAATCCCATGACGAAGGAGATGGCGCATGGACGTTTCCCTGGTTAGTTGACGGCAGGCTTATGCGGCCCGCCGCCGATGGTCAAGGCGGTGCGGTTGCGGCGGGGCCTCGGCTTGATTAGCGTCTTGATCTTAAGATTTGATTAACAGCACCGGACGGGAACGTTCTTGATCATGAGCAAGCATGTGGTGGCGACGGTCGGGGAGATTCCGCCGGGCCAGCGGAAGCTGGTGACGATCCGCGGACGGCAGATCGCCGTGTTCAATCTGGACGGTGAATTCTTCGGCCTGTTCAACCGCTGCCCGCACCAGGGTGGTCCGATGTGCGAGGGCATCCTCACCGGGCTCATTGAATCGGACGAGCCCGGCGAATACCGGTATTCCCGCAAGGGCGAGATCCTGCGCTGCCCCTGGCATGGCTGGGAGTTCGACGTCCGCACCGGCCGGAGCTTCTGCGAGCCGTCGAAGATCGGCATCCGCAGCTATCCGGTCGAGGTGGCTGAAGGCCAACGGGTCGTGGAGGGCCCCTATGTGGCCGAAACGATTCCGGTGACCATCGAAGAGCAGTATGTGGTGGTGGAACTCTGATATCGATCAGGTCCGATCCGGAAACTCGAAGGCCACCAGCGCGAACACCAGCGCCACCGCCCAGGCGAGATAGATCGCGATCAGCAGATCCCGTGCGTTGAATCGCCGGCCCAGCCACCAGCCCGGCATGGCACCCAGCGCCAGCGCGGCGCCTGTCGGCAACACCCCGAACGTATCGCCCGCATAGATCGCCATGACGAACCCCATGATCAGTGCGACGAACACCGGCGGGATGCAGGCCAGGATCAACATCTCATGCCGCATCCGGGCGCTGGCGACAGTCACGAAACTGAACAGCGCCAAGGTCGGAAGATAGGCGAGGGCTTCCATCACCGCGGTTCAGCTACCCGCCTTCAGCGGCGAAACCAGACCCCGCAGGCACGCCAGCAGGGACAGGGCCGTCAGGCGGCCAGTCTTTGGATTTTCCGCACTGGGGACGTTCTCGATCGTCATAGTGAAGCGCGCGGCCTCGGCTTCGACGCGGATCGTGTGAATATTCCGGGTGACCGCCGGATCGGCCCAGATCTGAACCTTGGTGCGCACCGGCCCGATCCCGGCCAGGGCCAGGGCGGCGGCAACATTCACATTGGCCGGAAAGCCGGCGGCGGCATCGAGGGCATTGCCGTCGAAGATCAGCAGCGGCTGAATCAGGTCCATCACATCGATCCCGTGCTTCTCCAGATAGGGCGCGCCTGCCAGCGCCATCGGCGGCTTGCGCGTCTCGATCGTGACACTGTCGATCGGACCCTCGGCCGCCGCGCGGACCGCATCCAGGCCTAACAGAGCGCCCGTCGGCACAACAATCCGCGCGCCCGTGCGGCGAGCCAGCTTGGCCAGATGCATGCGCGGCAAGAGCGCCCCAACCGAAGCCGGGACGAAAATCCGCCCGGCCTCCAACACCGGCAAGGCGATCCGTTCGAAAATCGCCGAGGGCGCGGCCTCCACCACGATGTCGGCATCCGCCAGTTCCGGGATCTCGACGATGCGCGGCATCGTCTGAAATCCGGCGAGATTGGCCCGCCCCTTGACCGGATCGCGGCAGGACACCGCGATCAGCCGCAATCCGTCCACACCACCATCCAGAGCGC
>JARLIN010000361.1 GCA_031291715.1 Rhodopila sp.
GCGGCTCGATCGGCGGGGGCGCATCCGGCGGGGGCGGATCGGGTGGCGGTGGGGGCGGATCGGGTGGAGTCACATCGGGTGGGGGAGGAGGCGGGTCAGGCTGTCTTTCCGGTTCGGTGGCCTCGGGCGGCGGAGGCGGTTCCTCCGGTGCGGCTTCCTCGATACTGATCGTCGGTTCGGCTTGCGGTGGTGCAGGCGGCGGCTGAAAGTCAACCCGCGTCATGACGAATGCCACTACGGTCGTGGTCAACACCAGCGACACGACCGTCGAGGCCGGCTCATTCCAGTCCCGGACGCCCATTTACTTCTGCTTCGCGATGATGGCGGAGTTGGCGATGCCCGCCGTCTTCATAGCGTCCAGAACGTCAACCAAATGTTGCAACGCAGCCTCGGTGTCACCGGCGATGACCACCACCAGTTGTTGGCCGGCGGCTTTCGCGCCGTCCTGCGCGGTGCGCAGTTGCTCCGGCAAAGCCTCCAACGGAGTGGCCACTCCGTCCAGTGCCGTGTTGCCGTCCCGGTCAATCGTCAGCATGATCCTTTTTGGCTCGACGATCTGCTCGGGCTGGACGGACGACGGCGGTGTTATATGCAGGCCAAGCGCCGGTAACACGTTAATGCTGATAAGGACGAAGAACACCAGCAAGAACATCATGACGTCGATCATCGGAATGATCTCAATGCGCGCATGACGTTTGCGGCGTTGGGGCCAGTTTCGCATTCACTTCTCCGGCGCGGGCGGCCGGCATCGGACCGTTGCGTATCGCTATTTTTGTATGGACATGGCATCGATCGGAAAAGCGAAAGAATGGTTTCAGTTTTGAGTCAGTCCTGTTACAGGCTGTCGCGAGCCGGACGCCCGCGCGTTCGGCGATATCAACATCCGCTGCTGCTTCGCCCACGCCGTGTGGGGCATCAAAAATCGCCGTGGAGGTAAAGCAGCCGCACCAGACCAGCGACGACGGAGACACCGAATCACGACAGAGAGGGCGTGCGTTGGGTCAGGCCCCGGCTGCCGGCCCCTCCCACCCACTCAGGAAATCATCCGTATATTCCCCGCGGGACACCTTCACCGCGATTCCATCCGCCGTTCCGCAGTCCAGTTCCTCCGACCCGGCAACCCGTGCCGGTTCCGCCAGAGCATCCAGCCGTTCAGCGAAGTCCGCGGCCATCCCCAGCGGCACGCGCCAGATGAATGCCTGGCCTTTGCATCGCTGCACGCCCGCTGGACCGGCGGACGCCGTCAGCCGCACGTCCGCTCCCGCGACCTGACAAAACCCCAGGTCACGAAACGCCACATCCCGCCCCTCCCGCGCGAACTGCCTCAAGACCCCGCCGAGTGCGCGGCAATCCTCTGCCTCTCCCAGCATCAGGATCATCGGGTTGAAGTCGCTGGGCAGGAAGCCGATCCGCATCATGCGACTTCCAGCACATCGGTTGCGTGGCACAGTTCCTCGGCGCCGGCGTCGTCACCGGACAGAACCCGGACACGCAGCCATTCGCCGTCGCCCATGTTCTCGATCACCTCGGCCATCAGGCCACCGGCGATGACCAGTTTGGTGCCGACCGCGACGTCATTGACCGCCAGCATGGTGCCCCCCTCAGAACAGGATACTCAGGTTCTTCGCCAGCAGGACGTTCTGCTCCAGGATCATTTCCCGGCGGGCGATCAACCATGAATCGCCGTGGCGGCGCAGCGTATCGGTGCGGCGGCCGACAAACGTATTGCTCTCGTATTCGACCCGGTTCTGATAGACCAGGAAGCGGCAGCCGACGACGACCTCGGCTGGGTCTTCGGCGGATGGCGCCACGTCCAGCAGGCGCACGTTGCTGACCATGTGCGTGACGCGGGATAGCGGTTCCTCGGCGTAGTGAACGCCGGTCAGGATCTGTTCGACGCGTTTGCCGAGGGTCCACTTGTCCTCATCGAACCAGGAGATGCCTTCGCCCTGCCGCGTGTTCTCCTTCTCGGCGTGCTGGCCGAATTTCACGTTGCGGCGGATCGGCATGAAATAGACGAGATCCTCGGCCAACAGATCGAGCCATTCCCGAAATTGCCGCTGATCCAGCAGATCGGCCTCCATATACAGGAAGTCCTCGATCTCCTGTTTCAGCGCGAACCACGCCAGACCGCGGGCTGGCTTGTCGATCACGGCGCTCATTCCGCGGCCTGCCGGACAGCGTCGCCGCGACCAAGCAAGGAATCCCAGCCGTCGCCTTTGAGGTAACGCGCGTAGACCTGATAGTAATTCCGCGCATTCTGCTCCGTGATCTGCACGCTGACATCGCCCGGGATCGGATCGTTGCGTTTGTACGCCCCCATCGACTGCTGGTAATTGAACGGATAGCGGCGGGCGATCGTTCCGGTACTGGCCGCAGTGGCGTACAGCCAGTTCTCCATGTCGTCCTGCTCGGTCATGCCGGCCGGCCCGGAGTAGCGCATGTAAAAGCGGCGCAACACGTCCTTCACCTCGGCCGGCGCATCGGCATCCACCAGGAAGAAGCGCCAGGCTTCGGTTTCCGTCGGGCTGTGCGGATGCCAGACGCACAGACCGCGCGGCTGGCGACCATGATACGACGTATTCGGAAACAGGTTTCCGGTAAACGGCATGATCCGGGCCTTGTCGCCCAACCGCTTCTTCCGTTCGTAGAAGCAATGCCGGAAATACTCATCGACGATGGGATATTGCATGTAGGAGGGCTGGTAGTCGAACCCTTCGGGCATCCACACGCTGTGCACGCCGTGGCCCTGAGGATAGCTGACCCAGACATGCTGGCCCTTGTTGTATTCGTTATCTCGACGGCCCGGTTGCCCGGCCCGCGCACTGGGGCCAATACCGATCATATCGACCGAGCGGTGCGACGGATTGTGGTAGGTGTCGCCAAGGAAGTTCTCGGCTGCGAACTTCCAGTTGGCGGGCAGGATCCATTTATGGATGCCGATCACCTCCGACCCACCGGGCCGCCCGTCCCGGCAATCCAGCACCTGATCCAGATGATCCACGACATCGCCGAGATAGGTCATGAAGTCCGGTGCTTCGGGGTCCCAGGACGCCCACACCGTGCCCTTATACCGATGCAGCTTCGGCACTTCGATCAACGACCACTCGGGCCGGTCCAACTGGCCTTCGTATAGCACACGGTACAGCGGCACGCCTTGGAGCTTGCCGTCCGTTGTGTAACTCCAGGAATGATATGGGCAGACGAACAGGGATGTATTGCCCGATTCATACCGGCACACCTTCATCCCACGATGCCGGCAGGAGTTCAGGAAGACATGCACCGCACCCTGCGTGTCGCGACACAGGATCACGGACTCATCACCTATACGGGATACGAAGAAATCGCCGGGGTTGGGGATCTGGCTTTCGTGTCCGACGAACAGCCAGGCGCGGGTGAACAGTTTCTCCAGTTCTTCCCGATGGAATTCGGGCGAAACGAAAATCTCCCGGCTGATCATGCCGCGATCGGTATCGATCATGGTGTCGATGGGCAGTATTGTTGTCATTTCTGCCTTTCCTCCCTGTTATTCCTGTGCCGTCAGGTCATGTCGTCATCCAGCGGGACGC
>JARLIN010000362.1 GCA_031291715.1 Rhodopila sp.
ATCCCGAGGGCTGCCGGAATCGTGGGTCACGATCGCTTCCGCCGGGTCGATCACCCGAATGAACTCCGACATGACGCGATATGGCGTCATCGGGGTTTCGGAACTATTCAGCTTGGCGTGCCAACGGGCGAGCCATGCATCCCGTTCGGCCGCAAGCTCCGCGGCGGGAGATCGATTGAGTAGCTTTCCGCCCAGCCGGTCTTTGACCGCCGCGATCAAATCGATCAGCGTGAGCTTGGCGTCTCCCAGTAGGGCGACTTCGGTCTGGTATGACTTATGGAGGTCGCGCGGGTCATTCGTCGCGTGAATAATCGCGACGTTACGGGGCAATGCTGGTGTCGTCAGTGGATGTTTGGTGAAGCCACAGCCGATTCCGAATATCAGATCCGCCTTTGTATGGAGGAACAGCCTACCTGGTCCGTTGAATGTGTTTCCACCCGAGCCAAGTGCCAAAGGGTGATTTTCAGGAAAGGCACTCTTGCCGTCCACTGTCGTCATGACCGGCGCTTGAAGCAGATCCGCCAGTTCGGTGAGTTCGTCAGACGCCTCTGCGTAGAGGACGCCTTGTCCAGCGAGGATCATCGGATGCGATGCGGCGAGCAGCAGTTTGGCCGCTTCGTCAACATCCCGAGCATTGGGGGCAGAGATGGATGACGGGATTGGACGATAGGATTCCGCATCGCTCCCGGCATCCAGGTCCACGATGTCTCGTGGGACTTCAACCATAACAGGGCCGGGGCGGCCATTTTTAAGCGCGCTGAAAGCACGCCGCATAGCAGCGGTCGTAGCCTGCGGTACCACGATCTCCTCGGCTTGCTTCGTGACCGAAGCGTAGGTGCGACTGGATCGGAAGGTGGGGAACACCTGAGACTGATCGCGAGCATGTGCCAGCGGCAGGAAGAGGACGGGGACACTGTCGGAGAACGTCGTGGCGATTCCCGGAAAGGCATTCTCGGAGCCGGGTCCATACTGCATCATGAAGACCCCGGGAGGCTTGCCGTTTGTCACCCGCGCGAACCCGTCGGCCATATCAACCCCGACCCGTTCCTGCCGGCAGATGATCGGGCGAATGCCGGCGGCGACCGCATTCTCGATCAGGGACGTGGTCGGAAAGCAGAACAGGGTGGACACACCCTCCCGCTTGAGGATCTCAACGATGGCATCCGCGGTTCGCATATGACGTTCCCCTGTTCTTCATGGACCAGTCGGTAACGTAGGCGGTGACATACGGAAGGGGAAGATTGCGGCGGCAAGACTGCCGCGACATGGAGAAGGCACGGGCTGTCGATAGGGTCTACATGGCGGTGTCGGATAATGAAATTCCGGAGAACGTGGCCGACAGGGGGCAGTCTATACTCCAAGCGGGTCCCAGATCAGCGCTGGCATTCCAGCCGGTCGGCTTTGCAATTGCGGAAAAATTGTCGGTGACCGCGTTGCCCCGGCCGATTTGCACCGGACCGTATGGATAAAAGAGTTGGCACGCATTGGAGGAATTCTGGAGTGGCCTGCTTAGGACAATTTGTAAATGAACTGTATCGATGCGCTGGCAGGAGATCGCGGACACGATTGGGCCTGCATTGCCTGGGGCACCTCCGTCCATCACTGAAAAGCCGATACCCGTCGCGGCCTGCAAGGGGACCTTTAAGTCGTTCCCACCGTCATGGGCAATGGTGACAATCAGCGTTGTATTCGATTGTCTATACACATGGACGATCGAGGGGCCTCCTGCCTTCGGCAGGACGTCGGGAAGAGTATTGATCGAATCGGCATATCCGCCTGCGATGAGGGCGCGCGCGATGATGGGACTTGCCAGCATGGCGAACCGTAGATTGTCGACACTGTCCCGATGTGCTGGATCGCCCCCGGTGGCGATGCCGGTTGTAGGATCCCAGGATGAACCACGAGGATTGCTATCGCTGGTCTGCGGGTTGCCGACGATCACGTTATAAGCTGGATCAGATGCGATGGCTTGAACAGCCTGCCGATGCATCGTGACTCCGTCCGAAGTTCCGTAAGGTATAGCGTTCCACCAGACGAGCGGGATTTTGTGGCTCGTATCCCCCAGAATCGCTCGGAGCAAGGAAAGAAACCGAAGTGCCGCTGCCTGGAATGTGCTATGTTCACTGTATTGTCTGAGACTATCAGTTTCATTCCACGGCCAGACGATCGCGCAGATGTCTGAAAGATCCTCAGCCGGCAGGGCAGCCACCGCCTGCTGAACCGCCAATCCATCGGTGCCTAGCGACCAGCCAGATGGATTGGAGCCATCGCCCGGATCCATCACAAAGCTGCCTGGGTATCCCGCGCTTGCCACCGCGTAGATCCCGTGACCGCTTTGCATGGTGTAACTGGCGGAGCCGCCCGTCGTAGCCACAACATTATACGCCAGGGCACCCAGATACCAGGCGATCCCGCGTGCCAGTAGGGCTGCGGCTCCATCATTCATGGCATAGTTAATGGCATTCGATTGGCCGTTAATGATGAGGTAGAGACCCTTTCGGGACCCTCGCACCCAGCGTCCAGCATAGGCAACGACCGCGGCAACGTCGCTGTCCGATAGCGCCCGGTTCCATTCGGCCGCTTCGTGAAACCAGCATTGGGCGGCACCGAAGGGGGTGCCATCATGTAACAGAATGACAGGTCCAGAAAGCGTGCCTGGCGGCCATGGGACCGACTGCGCGACCTGGATGTTATCAAGCCATAGATCCGCCCCGGAAGCGGGCGAATAGCGGATGACTATCGAATGCGTGTGGCGTCGGCCCATACTCGAGTTGACAACGATCTGTCCTGTGCCGGGAAACAGAACGAGCCGGTTTGTACCGTTACGGCTGTCCACTTGCAGGATGGCCCGGGAGCCGATCGTAAGCAATGTGATGGGGTTCGCGTCGATACTGGTGCCCTGTCGCCAATTGGGCCGGGACCAGACCAGATACCAGGTCCAACTTGACGTGGCGCTCATGGTAGATCCAGCCAATTGCCACCCGGAATTTGGATCAAGCGCTGGCTGCAGTAATCCAGGGGTTGTCACGGGATAGCCGACGCCGCCGAGCAGGCCTGAAAGATGCGGTGAGCCTTGCGGCGGGGTTAAACTTGTTGGGCTATAAAAGGGAACCAGATTTTGACCGTTGCCGGACAAATCCATCAGAGCGCTTCCAGGCGCGTTCCAAACAGTCACCGGCGTATTCGCCGGCCCGAGCAGTCCTCCCGGTGAACTGGCGTCCCACCAACCTGTCGTCCCCGAGACAATCTGGTCAAGCGTCGAGGACGAACCTCCGGAGCTGGGCGTTACCACCTGCGACAGGAGTGGCGCATACAGAGCGAGCCGGTTATTTCCAACCCCCATCGCGTGCCCGGGCCGGATGAAAAGGAGGCTCATGTGCTATTGCACCTGGAATGGGCTCGGGCTGACCGTCTGCGCGCTACCATCCAGCCCTTCTGCCCAGGCGTACCAGCTGCCGGCTGTCGCCGGTGTGGGCACATATGAGCCCCAGAGATCTGTATTGACGAGTATTGCGGCGGTCCAGGAAGACGGCGGCGTGGAGGCAGAGAGCGAGAAGCCAAACTGGATCGGCGCGTTCCCAGGGGAGACATGGGCGTTCACTCCGATGGACCCGCTGGCATGAGTATAGGTGCCAGTCGGCCAGAGATTCCACGTGATCGAGGTGATTGACTGGGCGGCTGTCAGCGTCACCGCGGTAACGGTAGCCGACGCCTGTCCTGCACCGGCGGTGTTAACCCCGATAACCGAGAAGTCGTAGCTTGTCGCCGCTTGCAGCCCGGATATGGTGTCTGATGTCCCGGTTATGCCCGTTACAGTCGAGGCCCAGCTTGATGAACCGGTTACCCGATATTGGACTGTAAAGCTCGTAGCTGCGTTCGCTCCCCTTTGAGATGGCCAGGTAAGCTGTATGGCCGTGCTCGATGTTGGGTTCGCTGCCAAACCACTGACCTGCGGCGGCACCGTCGTCTGGGTAGCGCTTGGAGTCACCACGGTCATTATCGCTGAAGCAGCACCGACCCCCATCGTATTTTGGGCCTCTACAGCAATGTCGTAGCTCGTTCCGGGCTGGAGGGCCGTGACTTGGTAGGTTGTCGCGCTTACAACGGGCGAACTGCTACTCCAGGATGTTGCGCCGGTTACGCGATATTGTATGACATAGGCCGATACAGCCCCGCCGCTGGACGGCGGCTGCCACGCGACCGTGATTGACGTAGAAGTCGCGCCAGAACTCGAAAGTCCAGTTACCTGACCCGGCACCAAGGCAACTGTCGCGGCGCCCGGCATGGCCGCGAATGCAATCGCACCACCGGAATAGACAGCACAAGACAGCGATGCGGACTGCCAGGGCAGCAGCGTGGAGCTACCATTTGAACTTACGAAGCCTGTGTCGAGTGTGATATTTCCGGTGCTCGCATTGATGACCGTGCACTGGAAACCGCTGCCCATGTTATTGGTCAGCGGCGTTAGCGTAACAGGCTGGCTGCAGATGAGAATCCGGCCATTGTGTATCGTAGCATCAAGATTCGTATTGGTGGTAATCTCAACGACTGGGACCTTATAAGTTGGCAGCTTCTTCGCCATCCATACCCAGATCGCGCTAAAATCCTGGCTCGCCATGACATTGCTGCCTTGCGCGACCCAGATCGCGTCCGCGTCATTAACGGGGCCGGCAGTTTGCGCCTGATCGATTGTCACGCCACCAAGAAAATTGGAATAAGTGACGGCACAATCTGATCCAGCATGACTTACCGCGACCAGATCCTGTGCGGCCACACCGGTAACGACCTGGAGTTCGCCGATCCAACTCCCAGACGCGACATTGCCGGTAATCGTGGTGACCGCGGTTGACGAAATAACGCCACTCGAATCGATCGTGACATTCGGGCCGGCTGAAAACAATCCACGCAGGAGGGAAGCCGGCATAAGCCTCGGGCTTCCCTGACTGGAGATCACGAGGTCGGATTCGACGGAAAGGCTGGATACCGCTGGAAATGCCGCGTGGTCCAGTCCGTCTGCCACCAGGGTCCCGTTCGACAGACTCAAGCCGAGCCCGGCATCAACCTGCTCAGGCCCTCCCGATCCAAGGCTCGTTCGACCGATAAGGGAGGGCGATCCGACGATGATCTCAGGTTGTGTCGAAGCGAGAAGCGTTCCTACCGATGCGGCTTTGACCGTGCCACCCTGACTTATTGGCACTGAATCCGCCGCTGATACGGAGCCGGCCGGAGGCAGTTGGGATATTGTTGGCATTTATACTCTCAACCTGAAAATGCGAGGTCGTGACGGTGCGGCTATGCCGCAACGGCGGTGCCGCTGCACGAAGAGATCCAACGTTGACCGTCGAAGAACACTTCGACCCCGGTTCCTCCTCCCGCACCTTCGCCAGGCTTTCTTCCATTCGATGCGAACGCCTTCGCACCTGCAGTCATACCGGTGGGGAGTGTCGCGACGGCATAAGAGGGCAAGACCACGGGGCCGAGAAACCGCGGCGAAACGGCGTTCGTCCAAAAGACCTCGTGCCAAAACGAACCGCTGTCCGAAACAATATGATAGCGGTCATTGGCATGGAGGACGACTGTCCCGGACTCGATTCCGTCGCTGCCGCTGGGCACGATCCTAACTGTACACGTTCCGAGCACAGAGAACGTGTAACCTGTTCCGACGGCAACAGTGTTGGCCGGCGGCAAGGTGATTGAAAAGGATGACGTGCCAACAAGGAAGATGATGTGTCCCGAGGTGTAATTCGGCAGCGTCACGGAACTGGAATATACTTCTCCCCAACCAACTGAAATACCCTTTCCGACGGGGTAGGGCAGGGTGCCTTGGTTCCACCACAGCGTGTTTGTTGAGCTGTCATAAGCCAACCTGTTGCTGTTCGTGCTCTCGAATGCGATTGCCTGGCCGGCTGACATCTTGAGAACGGGTGCATTATTGATTTGCCGTGCATAACTCGTATCGATGATGGCGGTGGAAAAGGGGACGCCGACACCGAATACCGTCTTTGCACTACCGGATGACCCCGCGGCAAGGTACACGCCAATTATCGTGGACACCTCAACGGCTGGACCGGATGTATTGTGTTGGCCAATCACAATACTTTGGACTGTTCGGCTGTTGGCGTCGTCCAGGCCATTCCCAAACCAGTCCATCTCAACCGTGAGCGAGGCATTGGTCGCGCTCGACGGCCGGCCCGTTGTGTCACGGTATTCCAAGCAACCAGCCCAAAGTTGAGGCTGTGGCAGAAACTGCCCGTTGGAGCCAAGGGTGGTTGCCTGTCGAAGCGTCTGGATGTAGCGGCCAACATGTTGCGCGGCCGTCGCAGCTGTCGGGGTTTGCGTTCCGGCCCATATCAGGCGATCGAGGCCGCCCCAAACGTAATTGCCCGGACTGCTGTAGATAATTGTGTCGGCACGGACGTTTGATATTACGGTGCCGGCTGAGCCACCACTATGGTTCACGATGTATGAAGACTGGGTGAGCGCGAAGTCGGTTGTCTGTGATGCGCCCTGGGAGGTTGTGAGCCCGGAAGAAGTATTGCCCACGACAAATCCCGGTAAGACAAAGGCGACCGGTCCCCCTCCGGTTGGGATCGCCGCGGCAAGAGGCGTGCCGTCAGGCAATTGCGTCCCATCGACGACCCATTTAACCCGCTTGGTGAGCGCGATCCCCCATGTGCCAGGCTGTTGTAGGACCGTTGTGCCGTGAGGCACATAGATCACGGCTCCTGTCCCTGCTGCCTGATAGGCTGCTTTGAACGCGGCGGTATCATCTGTCACCCCATCCAGCTTCGCCCCATATGGCGGCATCGCAACATTTATGACTCCCGCCGAATTGGGATTCGCGTCGACATACGACTTGGTTGCCGCTTGCAATGGTGTCGTAGGCAAACCGGCAAGCGTGAGTGGACCGGTCAGCGTGCCGCCCGACTGAGATAATGCGGTTGCGACCTGCCCATCAACATATTGCTTCGTAGCCGCGTGTTGCGCGGTCGTCGGAACTGCGGCCAACGACAATAATCCCGTCAGCGATCCGCCCGTGATCGGTAGAGCCGTGCCGACTTGCGTGTCGACATATCGCTTTGTAGCGGCTTGTCCAGTACTTGTTGGATCCGAGCTGAGAACAAGTGAACCGCTGAGGCTCCCACCGGTTCGGGGCAACGCGGTGAGCACCTGAGCATCAACATAATTCTTTGTCGCAGCCTGGGCGGACACAGTCGGATCAGACGCCAGGATCAAAGCCCCGCTGAGCGTGTCGCCACTCCGCGACACTCGGGTATCGGTATATTGCTTTGTGGCGGCCTGTGCCGGCACCACCGGATCGCCCGCCAACACAACGGGGCCGGTGAAGGTGGCGCCGGCTTTGGTGATCGCCGTCGCGAATTGATTGTCGATATATTGCTTGGTCGCCGCCTGCAGCGGAGCGGTTGGATCCGCCGCCAAATAAAGCGCGCCTGTCAGTGTGTCGCCAATGCGGGCGACGCGAAGATCGACATATTGCTTGGTGCTTGCCTGGAGCGGCACGGCAGGATCCGCCGCCAGGGCCAGGGCACCCGTCATCGATGCTCCGGATCGCGAGATAGAGCCCGCGACCTGGGAATCCACATAATTCTTCGTCGCTGCCTGCCCGGCCAGAACAGGGTCGGCCGCCAGGATTAATGCACCGCTGAGGGTATCTCCGGTGCGCAGGACGCGTTGGTCGACATACTGCTTTGTAGCGGCCTGCGCATTACTTGTCGGATCGGAAGCCAGAAAGAGGCCCCCTAGGAGCGTGCCGCCGGATTTCGGCAATGTCGCGGAGACCTGTGTATCGACATAATTCTTTGTGGCCGCCTGCAGGGCCGACACAGGATCGGCAGCAAGGGCCAGAACACCAGACAAGGTATCGCCCGTCCGCGATACCTTGAGATCAGCATAGCGCTTCGTAGATGCGTGTAGAATGTTGGTCGGATCGGCGTTTAGGAGCAGAGATCCAGAAAGAGAGCCACCAACTATTGGTAGCATGCTCGCGCCAATGGAGTCCGCATAGGCCTTCGTCGCGCTATCCAAAGGATGCTGCGGTGCAGCCGCCAGGGTTAGTACCCCCGACATAGACCCGCCGCTCAAAGGCAAAGCGGTGGATAGCTGCTGATCGACATAAGCCTTGTTCGTGGCTTGAGCTGAGGCCGTGGGAGTGCCGGATAGCGAAAGGCTTCCGGTCAGAGTGCCGCCTGACAATGGAAGCATGTTCGCGGTCAATTGCGACAGTGTTTGACCACTCGTCGCGCCCGTCGGCGTCACCAGACCTTGCGAAAGGTCGATATTCGCCACTCCGGACATACCATTCATCAGTTGTCCGTAAGTCACCGCCACGTTCTTGCCGGCCTGAGATACGGGAATTAGGTCACCGCTCACTGGCACGGTCCCAGACGGCAAAGCTTGAACCACGAACGGCGTGGCAGTGGCAGATAGCGTGGAACCATTGAAGCTCAGGTTCTGGCCGACTGTGATAACTTGCGGCGTCCCAATTCCGGTGCCAGTCCCACCCAATAAGGTCCCCGCGGGTACTGTGAGCTGCGGTTGAACACCGTTCAAAACCTGAGTGCGTGTGATCTTGCGCGTGATGCCGGCTTGGCTAACGATGAATTCGTCAGAATCAGATGCCGACGTCGCGGGGGCGAGCTGGTCAATTGTGGGCATGAATACGCGTTCTCCGGTCCCCGCGAGCGTGCGACGGGGCCTGATCCAAATGATGTCCGCGGGAGCTAGTGGATGAAGTCACGGTAGAGAAAACAGGATTAACCGGCCGACAGCACAGGATTCCCATTTTGATCGGTCAACACGACGCCCGTCGCAGTCACGAGGGCGTTCGGTGGAACCGGCGGAATTGAGAGCAACAGAACCGGCAGAAGCACGCTTCTTGTCAGTGATCGTCCGTTGATTGTCGTTATAGTAAAAGTGATAGTGTAAATAGTGCCTGCCTGGCCTTCCGAAAGCCAGAGTATAATGCGACTACCGTCGGCCGTAGTGCTCTGAATTACGAGGTCACCGGGATTGGATGGTGACAGGCTGACATTCAGCGTCGCGATTCCGTCGCCATCATTTCCGACAATCGCTGGGCCTATGTCCAATATATAGTCCAGGATATCCCCTGGATCTTTGGTTGGCCAATTCAGGGGCGGGGGCGCCGCGGCACTCGCACCCCGCGGGACGGGAATAAAGGAGTCAATTGTGACCAGGCGTGCATTGCTTGGCTTCCAGACGTGACTTACGGTCGTTGACATATAGAACCCATCGAATTAGTCGAAATGCCTTCTGGAGTCGGCTGTCGAATCCCGATATCGAGGCGTTGGCCTGCAAGGACCGCGGTCTATCTCTCGCCTCCCGCGGGAGGACGCTCGCCGGGTCTCGGGGGAAGCGACTACCACCTCACGACGACCAATCCACCGCCGCCCGCAGCCCCATCGAACGCGGTGTTGCCCGTTGCACCAGTCCCCGCGCCGGCCGCCCCGCCACCTGGGAAACTGCCAATATTTCCGGTCGTTCCGCTGTTCTGGGTGCCCCCAATTGCGGAGGCTCCGCCCAAACCGCCCTGGTTCAATATCCCAGCCTGTCCCGCCGACCCCGCGAAGTTCACATCGCCGCCGACCCCGATCCCGGGAGGCGTGGCGCCGTTTCCGGGTGCCGAAGTCGTCGCCAGGTAATTGAGGCTTCCCCCAGTTGCGCTGACAAATTGGCCAAAACTTGAGATCCCGCCGGGGCCCGCGGCTGCGCCGCCGGTTGTTCCCGATGCTCCACCGGAACCAATTGTCACCGGCACCGATTGTCCAGGGACCAGGCCCGTAACTAGCTTTCTTGCGTACCCGCCCCCTGAGCCGCCGCCGCTTGGCAATCCAGGAACAGAGGCATAGCTCCCCGACCCACCGCCCCAGACCTCGACCTCAACCTGCGTCACGCCGGCTGGGACCATAAAGTTGCTGCTGCTGACAAAGCTTTGCACACCTGAGCCAAAGCCGGGCCGTAGCGCGGGCAATTTCCAAGTTAAAAATGGTGCGGTTGGAATGATACTGATATTCGCCGCCGTTACCGCCGTCTGCCCATATGATACGGTGATCTGGTACAGGCCTGTCCATCCACTGTCCGCCGCGGGAGTGGCCTGGCTACCTGTATTGCCTGGAAGTCCCGCCTTGAGCTGCAATTGGACACGCTGGGTGCGCACTGTGTTTTGAGCTGACCCAGAGTTCGATGGTCCGCTGAATGACTGAGCGGGATTGCTGGCGTTGTAATATGGAAGGACGACCGGAGCGCCATCGGCCTCCACGAACGACGCCTGAACGATGTAATTTATCGATTGTCCAACACTGGACGGTGCGGTCAGGCCGAAGGTCGTGGTTCCGGTGTTAATGCCCATCTTGACGACTAAATCGTTGCTGTCCGCTGGGATTGATCCGTAGGCCAGGACGTCAATTGGACCGATCTGGGTGATGCTCCCAGGGCCAATCACGACATTCATCGACGCGGGGTTCGTTGGCTGACAGGCAAGCCCGTCTGCAACCGTGCTTCCGCCAAGTACGGCCTGGGCAAGAAAGCCAAGGCCAATCATGGCGTTCTTATTGACCGACAGAAGATCTGTATCGAGCGGTATGCTACTTGGGTAAACGATATTGCGATCCATACGGATTCGTCACCATTCAGTTGAAGTGTGATTAAATGATCCGCAGCCAGGCAACGGTATTGACGGGCAAAAGGCCACGGAGTGTCGCTTGGATGTCCTCATCCGTTACATTGCCCGGCAGCAAAGAAAGATCAACGTAGCTGATAGCCCCTTCGCCATATGCTCCGCTGCCGGTCCCGTAACCCGCCAGCATGGCGACGCCGGGTGTCGGCGGGCGTGTCGCTGTGACAAAAAACTGAAATGGCAAATCGAGACTCCCCCATCCGCCCGAGGCGCTATAGGCCAGCCTTGAGTCTGTCACCTCGTCAGTCCCTGACAATGTCCCATAGGAGCCGGTATCGGCACTATTGGCTGGTTCGAAGATGGAGGGCTGAACGCCAGTGATGCTTTGCAGGCCGAGTGTGACAGCTGAACGGGTTGCTCCTTCGCGGAGAAGGTTCGCCTGGATGCGGCTTCTAAAGGCGGAATCCCCTTCGCCAATCTTTCGAACGAGTTTCGGTCCGAAATAGTCGGCTGCTATCAAGTCCAGCCACTTGTCGGTCGCTGTCGTGATGCGTGTCTGCATCACCACGTAGCCGATAAGGCCATACAGCCAAACCCACGGAGTGGCGATACTTGTAAGAATGGCCTCTAGATTGGGGCTTTGGTCGGAAAACCAACGCTTCGGAAGGACCGATCGGAGGCGAAAGACGATATTGGCGAGGTCACCCGTCATTGGGCGTTACCACCACTTGCCCAGCCTTGATCACGGTTCGTGGGGGAGGCACGATATCCGAAGGAAGGCCATTCAACAGGATTCCGGTTATATTTTCGATGCCATGATCCGCTTGATAAGCAGCCTGAGCTACGCGCGTGATGGAGGCATTTCGGCCGATAGGCAATCCGTCAAGATATACCGCAACCCGTTCCTGGATCCTGGAGGCGGATTGAGCCGCGAGACCCGAGGCGGTCAACACCACTGTCAGCGAGACGCCAACCGTCAACACCTGTGGAGGTGAAACGGTGAACATCGTTCCGATCGGGCGCACTGCATCGACGGCACTCGCTACGGACGCCAAAAGATCGGAGGATGGATAACCAGTGCCATCATCGACAATTACAAGAAAGGATCCGATCCGTGGCGTGCCGTCGGCTGCGGTATTCTCCTGTATCGCGACGTCCAGACCCTGGCGAACATTTGCGATTGCATTCCGTACCGCTGCCAAGGTGGCTCGCGATCGGCTTGCCAGAAAATTTTGAAATCTGTTTCTAAATGCCTGATCGCCTTCGGCGTCGGCACCGTTAGAAAATGGATTCGCATTATTGACCAGATCGACGCCAGGCAAGGATGCCGCGATCACATTGACCATGCCAGACAGCACATTCCCCACCGACCCGCCTGTTATGCAAGTCACTGGCAAATCGGCTGAAACCACGCCACTTGGCAGCACATAGGCCGAAGCTGCAGGTTGCCAAATCGACAGTGTCGGGTCTTCGGTTACAGAGAAGCTCAGAGATCCATCGGTGGTCTTGACGATCGTTCCCACCGGCAGGGTTGCTGGCAGGCTAGCCGCGAAGCGAGAAAATGTAACGATACCGGAGGATGGTGCCGCCGGAAGACGTGTCAGCCCGAAGTCCATCATCCATGAATCAAGATCCGGTCCCCTGGAGGTCGACGCTCGTGTTGCTTGCAAAACCTGCAAAACGAGCCACTGCAGCCAGAGCACGACAGATGCATTGGCTTCGAATATGGCACGGACGACCGAGCCTACCGATACATCCACCAAATTCGTGGCGGAACTCTGCAGCGCCGCCCCCATGTCCTCGACAAGCTGGGAGAACGATTTTAGTGTTAGGTTCATATATGATCAGCTCGAAGTTACGTTAAGCTGTACCGGCAGATCGGATGACGGATCTGCATAGGTGATGTTGGCGACAACATATCCATCGGCCGCATCCACGACTCGTGCGGCGATTTGTGGCGCCGGTGCCGCGGGAACGGCGGGCTCTAATCCCAGTTGTGTCCGGATGACCGCTTCTATGTCCGCCGGGGTCGTGGGTGTCCCAACAAACTGCGCCAATCCGCCTCCGTAATCGAGACTCCAGAGATAGTCCCCGGAGTTTGTAAGCAGGCGCCTGCAAACACGTTGGCTGATCACATCGGAGCCGGACACGAGGGCGAGATCGCCATAGCTGCCGACAACCAGGTCACCGCCCCATTCGTGGAAGATATCGTACATTATCACTGGTCCAGTGGAGAGGGCATGCCAGTCGTCGCGTTCGGGGGCACCGCGTGGATGTGCGAGTTGTAGTGAGTCCGGAGGCCCGAAAGAGGTCCACCGCGGTCGTACACTTCGCCATCGACATGCAGGTCTCCGTTCACACGAATGGTTCCATCGTTGCAGAGTTTTAGAGAGCTGCCCGTTTCGTGCACGAGCCAAAACTCGCCGCCCGGCACCACCGGTGGCCTTTGTTTGTTTGAGAAACTGCGCCCAATAATGATCCCCTGCTCGACATCACCCTCCTGAGGCACCAGAAGCACCTGATCGCCTGGGTTGGGCGGGCAGACCATTCCCCAGCCGTCTCCAACCCACTGCGATAATACTGGAAGCCAACCCGATAATACGCCATCTGGTTGAATGAGGACGCGGGCGGTGGCGGTTTGAAAATTGACCGAAGTTACCGTGCCAAATTTTATCTGCCCCGTCGATTGGTCCAAGCTTGACGCATGGGCCTTTATGGCGTTTGCCAACCTATCAATCATATTTCCCCAGGGTCATCAGACATGGATTGCTCGTATATTCTGGGTCGAACCGGAAATCGAATTGTAATGGCGCTCTATTGCGTCTATCCGATACATGCCGTCGAAGGACGAGCCGGTGTCGTCCAACAAGATAGACATTCGCGGCGAGAGCGAGAGGTCCCATGGCATTTCGAGATGCAGTACCGTCGATAAGCGGACGAGTTCTGATGCGTAACGTTCTGCCGTAAGTGTTGTCTGTTGTAATGTGAAATTCGAAGCTGAAAAGAGGAAGGGTTGACTGCCCGAGGTTTGGGGGGGCGGGACTGCCTCTGTGGTGTTCGTGTTGTTGTTGCTCTCGTAGGAGGTCATGTTCTGAGAGTTCCATGACTGAACCCGAGCTTTGACATCGGAATTGATTGCCAGGGCGCGTTCGATCCGCATGGCCTGGACGTTCTGAGGTGCGATCCGCACCGGCACGGCAAGCGCGTCTGTCGAGGGCTGGAAGAACAGAGTGGTGCCCTCGACAAAGACATCAAAGCTGTTTTCACGTGCGAGCTGTACAACCAGGTCCCAATCGGACCGGAGGCGAGAAAACTGACCGAGAGACAGCCGTGTGTAGCCGTCACCGTAGTACCGGCCAACATTGCCTGACGTTGGCGTTACGACCGCGCTAAGGCCGTGGTGCTGCGCTATGGCGGATACGACTTCGGACGCGGACTGATTTACGACGTCCTCCTGTCGATACGCGTCGATCAGCGAAGATGATAGGTCCCGCCCCTCGATCGAAACCGTTCGGTGTATCGGATCAACGATCACCGTATCGACCATTCCGGTAATCATACTTTGTGAGGTTGGTTCGTATGTGGCCAAGACGCTAACCTCGACATATGCCGAGGAGACCGAGGCCCAGAATGGGATATCGCTCAGCGGTGCCGGTCCCATGGCAAAAGTGAGGGCATAGGAGTCGGACGAGAAGCAATTGGATAATGTCACGGTTGCATGGAGCAATCCCTGGATTTGGATGCCATTGATGGCAATCGAAATCTCCATCCCGCCCATCGCCGCGCCCACCATCTACTGAGGTCCGATACCATCCGAAAAGACCGAGGCGAACGGCGGAATAGCGATCTGGTTCTGGCCGGCCAGAAAAGGATCCGTTAAATTATTAGCTCTAGCAATGTTTATCCATTGCAAGGCGCTTCCGAGTCTTGTCGCGGCGACTTCAAACAGATTTCCGCCGATTATGGTAGTTGTCTGCAACTCAGTCCCCTGTAGAGCTTAGATTGATGCCGATCCGGCCTACATAGGCGGCGGCGCTGACTGCCGCGGCCAATGATCCGGCGCAGACCACTTTGGCGGCAAACGACTGGCTGTAGTTAGAGGCGCTGGCATCTGAATCCATCGGGGCAATTAGGGCCACAGACTGTTCTGATATCTGCCCATTGATTTCGGCCAGGGTGGCGCCTACCACGGCGACCGACTGCATCTGATCCGAAGTACCCGCTGTAAAAGCGTTATTGCTACGGAGCGAGGTCTGTAGCGAGGTGAGATCGACTGACGATCCCGACGCGGCAGACATCGCGTTACTTAGGTCAGCAGATACCAACGCTGCGATGGCAGAGCTTTGTGGCGCAGTGATGCCTGCCTGATTAACGACAATGCAGCTAACCCGATATGGTATCCACCACGGGCTGCGGTATTCTGCCAGGAAGCTCTTCACGACAACCCGGTGTCTGAAAGACACCCATGTCAGCCAAACGGTTTCTCCCGAGAGGCGAAGATTGTTGATGGCTCGCGCGCGTGCCTCGGCGTTCGGTCCTGAAAACGTCCCTTGGAAGCTGATTTCGCCGTCATCCGGACCGAGGCGCTCCACGACTCGTCTGCCGTTGGAAAGCTTGTGAACCGCCAGTCGATGACGGCCCCCAAAGCGGACCGAGGGCGGTATCTCGAAATCCTGGAGATTGATTGTACCGATCTGAATAGGAGAATCCCGCACGGCTCAGGTCGCTTCCATGAATGGGTAGCAGGCTTCGGATAGCTTAGAAGGGGGAGACCCGGCCTCGGGGCAAAGTCGCTCTGGGATCGACCCCGGTCATACCGGTCGCCGGCTTTCCCAAAGCACGCTCCAAATGCTGGATGGCCCACCTTCCCAGCGCCGAACCGTCGATATGCAATGTCGAAATGCGTTGCCTATCTCGCTGCGAGCGATCATCGCCGTCGTAAGTATCCCGCTCAAGCGAGGCCAACTGATAGAGGTCGGCCAAGCCCTCTCCGGCGGTAGCCCGTTCGCCATGTGGGGGTGATCCCATCCAATAAGCTGTGGCAGCAGTATCTTGGGCAGCAGGGCCCGGCGGGAGAGAAAATTCGGATTCAGTGACGCTTTGTCTGACCAGTACTGGACGATTTGTTACGACTGGCGGCGGTGCTCTCAAGCCCGCCTGGAAAACCTGGGCATCTCGGACTGTTCGCAGGTGTCGCTGGACCGCGACGGACATCTGATATGGTTTTCCTGCTGGCATCGCAGACATTTGAAAAACGCGGTCGCGCCCTCTTGTACCTGCTGGAGCCGGCTCCACTTTCCACTGCGGGGCCCGACGACCTGGCTGGGAGGCCCGCAGTGATCCAGGCTGGAGAAACTTGATGGCGGCCGGGACGATAGAAGGGTGCATCATACCGTTCCGTGCCGGATAAGGCAGCGATGGAAGACGACTTGCATGCAGGGTCGTCCCCCACGCCTGGGGCAAGACGGGGGCTCTGCCGAGGCCACCATCGAGATAATCGGCAACAGGTCTGCGTGCGCGCAACGGGATGGCTGGCGGCGCCGTAAAATGTCTTGGAAATTGCAGGATCCGTTGAAGGGCGAGGAACCAGGGGATCCGTCTGGAATTCACCATGGCGTGGCTACCGTCCAACAACATGCCATCCTCGGGGCAGGGACGTCCTGAACACTATCGCGCACTGCCAGAAGGTCTTGCCCAGTCGAACACAGACCAGTCAAAGAGGTGCCCTTCCAAGGTGCCAAGGGCGATGACATAGGCCGACCTCTCGATGGTCGACAGCGAAAATGCAACGTCGAATGGCACCCCGTTCCGAACAAGATAGAGGCAATCGATCAGGACGGGGTGCCGGGCGAGTTTCCCAGATGTGGCTTGGGATCGGGGGTGTCGTGCTCGTCCTTGAACGTATCAGCGATTGCCGCCAACCCTTCGTCCCCAAGCCGATCAATCAAGCTCTCGATTTGGGGCTCGGTCGCGGGTGAGGGGACGGGAACGCCATCTATCTCTAACACAGAGAATGCCAGGCCGGCCATGGATAGCCAGGGTTCGTTTTGGGCCAGGACCGGACCGGCGGCTTTGAAGAGCCTGAGTGTGTCAAGCGCCGTCAGCCGCCGCAGTGAGAGTCGCCGCCCCTTCGCGTCAATTGCGGTATAGGATTTTGCGGCTTCCTGTACGATAGATTGCGAGGGCGTCATCAGATGCGCCGCTTTCTCGTTGCGAAGAATTCCAGCTTCTGCTTCACACTGGAGTCGCCCTTCCAGGTGCCAGCACTGGCGAGCTTGAACACCACCCCGTCAAACTGATACGTCGAAACCGAACTATCGGTCTCGGTGATATATTGGTACATCGTGCCGGGCTGGGTGCCGGCGCCGTTATAAAAATCCTGCTCAATCGACGAGATAAAGTCATCGAGCCCGGACGTGCCTCGTTCTACTTCGAAACTTCCTTCCCAGCCTTTTGGAAGTTCCGCGCCAAGCTGCGTTCCATCAAGCCGGCTGATACGTACCGGACTTGTAAGCTGCCGGCTCTCGAAGCCTGTAACATGGCTGATGTCGACGCGCCCGTTTGGACCCATCACGACAAGCTGGGTGTCCCGGCCGATTGAGAATGTTGTTAGTCCCACTGCGTCATCTCCTAGTTAACCTGGCCCGTGGGTAGCGTCTGCCGAGATACCTGGACCGTCTGGCCTCCCTCGACGTTCACGATGAATCGCTCGTTAATCGCCTGGTACTGGACCTGGGCGTCTGATTGGACGTAGCCCAGACCGGTGCGGGAAGGCGGGTTATTCGAGGTATCACAGATGACGCTGAAAGGTAGAGAGCCCGTTGAGCTGCCGAGCAGGCCCTGTGCGAGCATATTGTTCAAGAATGACAGCTGGGTTGATCTGATCCTACGGAACAGGTCGTTGTTGATGACCTGCCCTACATATTGACCCATACCCGCGGCTAGCGTCTCGGCGATATAATTCGTCAACCGGGTATAGTTGTCTCCGTCCGTGGCCGCATTCGACGAGGTGTTATGACCGCCTCGCACGCCCCAAAACGAGCCCGCCGGCTGAGGATTACAGATCACATCAATGCCCGCACCCAGCAGCGCGCCCAAATCAGCGGTTGAATAGGCGGTATTTTGGCCGGAACCGGGGGTGCCGGTCCGCTGGCTCCCGATTATGCCGTATATCTGCTTATTGAGGCTGGATTGTTCGGGTGAGAGGTTGGCCAGGCGGCCTGCCGCGAAGCCCTGGGGTGACACAAGGCGGACGGTGTTGTTCGCTTGGTCGGCCCACCACAGCCAATCACCAAACATGAGCTTCGCCGAGTAACTATCCAGTCCCGCCGCGGCCTTTGTGGAGACGGCATTCGTGATCGTATCGCCGGCCGGGGTTGTGAGGACCATATAAATGCCCTCCTGCAGCCCAAAGCCCGCCTGCGTGGTCCATGTCGTCGCGTCGTCGCAGTCGGCGAGCATCCCGAGACCGCAGCCCTGGCCCCGCAAAGCATACATCCCATCGCGGGTCGGTGCGTCGGCGCCAATCAACTGGGCGCTGCCAACCAACGACGCTCCATCCGCCCCAGCGGCGGACGATCCCAAGGTAAGGGAGAAGGACGCTGGGGACGCCGTAGTGCCGCCTGGGCTAGCGACGATAAGAAGAGATGGACCGCGCTGTGGCCCCATGCCAGCATTAACCGCGGCGGCTAAGCCGTTCCAAAACGCCGCGCCATTGCCGGCCAGTCCATCATAGACCTCGGGCTCGAACCCGGGCAGCAGGACCGACAACTTCCATGTATTGGGCTTCGATCCCGACCCGAGCGTGAGGGTAATGTTATTGCCCAACGACCCGGTGTACATCGCCGTGAAGCTCGCGTTTGAGCCCGGGACCACGGTGTATGCGGCGGCGTCCGTGCCATCGGTCACGCGTACGCAGCGGAAATTCTGGGCACCCTGCTGAACAGCAGTCGCGACCTGGGTTCCGAGATCGTACTTGCGGGGGACGATCGAGCCAAATAGCTGAGCATAATCAGCCATCGATCCAATGATCGTCGGTTCGTTGACGGGGCCCCATGAGGCAGTGCCCACCACGCCGACGACGTTCGTGGGGACCCCGTTCAGGACCAGATTTTGTGGTGGAACGATCTGCACATACAGATCGGGCACGATCAGCGAGGTTGTGTTGACGCTGCCTTGCTGTGCGATTGGCACGTGGTCTAACCTTTCGACGGGTTGGGCGGCGCGACCTTGGTGACGAATCTCTTGTATTCCGTACTGAGGATATCGCGGATCTTCTCCGCATCCGCGATGATATCACCTCGAACAAAATTAAGAAAAGGTTTCGTAACCACTAGGTGGTGTGTCATGGTGAAGACCTAACCATATGTAATATTGCCGTTTATATCGGAGGCGCCGAATATCATTGAAGGCTGCTGAATGGTTGTTACCGTCGGATATTCAACCAGGTAGACCAGATCCCTTCGATAGAGCAGGGCGTTCTGGGCTTGATCGTAACTGGCGGTGTTCCGGTAGATCATGCGGGCGTTGGTGCCATCCGGCAGGGGCAGAAAGCCGGTCTGGTCGATTGCTGAATCGATCGCGGCTGCCACGGAATCCCGTATTGGCGGGGTTGGGCACCAACATATGATCCGTAGATCCTTTTCCTGGCGGCGGCTCTCAAAGGAGGTGGCATTGTCGCAGACAGCCCTGACCGTGATGGCGCTGGCACCAGGTACCGTGATGGTTGACCCCTGGACACTCGCCAAACGATCGGTCTGGATCAGATGCTGAATGTTGGCGGCGATCAGACCGGTTGTATCGCCATCTTGAATCCGATATGTGTAGGCGGCCCCGTCGATCAACGCTCCCACGACATCGCCCGGCACGGGGTTACCCGCGATGGTGATGGCTGGGCCTGTGGCACTCGCCGTTACGCCTGGCTGCACCGATGTGGTGTGCCATGCCGGCAGATATCGGGTTGTCGTTCGTCCAGAATCATTGTCGGCGACGACGGTGACGTTCACCACCCCGGCACTCAGGTCGGTATTCAGCGTGGCCGCGTTTGGCCATCCGCGATACACGCGGCAGAGAACCCCAATGATGCTTGATTGCGAAGGGCCCGCCGGATAGAGGATGGACGTGATGCTATTCGCCACCGCCTGCTCGACGTCTGAAATGTCCGCCATTCAGGTTGTTGCCATCTTGGCACTGAGTCTCCAACCCAGATCGGTCAATTCAGATCCGGCGATGACCGCCGTTCGACCCAGATCGTCGTTGATAAGATCCCCAGGTGACAGGGTGATACCGGCCGGCGCGGGAACCAGAACATTCCAATAGGGAACCGTCTGATCGGCTGGTAAATTTACGACTGGCGCGCTTGATTTATTTTCGCCAAGTACGCTAGCCGGCCACCCTTCCATCAATGTCAGTGAACTATTCGACGTGTATCCACCATAGGAATTTGTAGCTGTACCTGTCTGCATGTTGGGCCGAGCGACCGATATGGTGCGATTGGTTCCGACGCACAGTACCGGTAAGAGAGGTACTTGTGATGCCACGAAGTATATACCCGTCTCTAAAACGAGGTAGTCGCCCGGCCGTGTGTAGCTGGCGTCGAATATCCCATGCCACAGCACCTCCCCATAAACATTCGTGCGTCCATCGTTGCCCTTCGCGGATACAAATGTCGCGGGTAGCCTGAGAAATCGGTTCTGCTTGTCCAGCGGGCGAAACGGCCCCTTGGGACGAAACGCGTCCGCGGACTGTCCTATGTGACGGGCTGATAATCCTAAGCCCAAATACAGGCGATCATGGAGCTTACGACCGTTCATCGTTCACACAATCAACGTTGCTGTGCCGGCTGAAAGGGCAGGGCCTGCTGTGATGCCAAGAAAGCCGCAGAGCCTTCGTCTCCATTCGTCGAAAAGACGGAGCCTGTCGGCCAATTCGTCCTTGTTCCTTGTCCACATGGATGCCTGATCCGTGTCAAGGTTGTCGGATGCGGCCGGAACCGCCACCTCGAGCGTGGTGAGTGTTCCCAGATACCGGCGGGCAACAGCGATTTCGGAGGCTGAAAGATTGGTAAGGCGAAACTCGAGTAGCCCATAGGCCTGGAAGAAGCGCCACGACTGCATCCCCGAAGGTGCCGCCCCGTAGGCTGGATATCCGCAAAAGCGACGGATATCCACCTTTTCGGCGTCTGATAATGGGTTCAAACGATTGATCCGTCACCGCGGCTGAATAAAACCGTCCCCGATCCAGACGGTGTGATCGCGGCCGCGTAGGTGATAAGGCTGTTGACCGAAAGGATAAGCCGACTGCTCGCCAGTATCGGCATGTCTGCCGAGGAAGCCGTAACGGTTGGATCTGAACCGAACTTGATATACGCCAAGGCGTTCGATGTGTTGGTGACCACGAGCGAATCACCGCCGCCAGAGAGCGGCACATTCGCTGAGACGTTGCCCGCCGATACGCTTACCGTACCAGTCGGGCGGAATGGGCTTACCGAGCCGAGCGGCATGACGATCCTGCTCTTATGCCGCGATTAGCCGATGTGTTCCACAATGACGGCGCGCTTGTAGGCGGCGTTGGTTGCGGTTGGGACGGTCGTCGGGTTCGTGGTGGTGTCCGACGGTGCGCAGAATCCGCCAATCCAGTACCAGGATTGCGCGATGATCTGCTGAAGGCGATCGATTGCCTCGCGCGTGACCATGGCAATCCCATCCACCATCGTGATGATGGAATCGGCTGGCGCGACGTCCGTAGCGGCGATCCCCGCGAAGTCACCCTCGATCAGGGCTCCCTGTCCGCAAATCACCGGCCGGCGGACCATCAGGCCAGCCAACGTGGGATGCGTCTGGACGAATGCCTCTGTCGTCGGAACAAACCGAAGGCCCAGGAAATCATTCGTCATGCCCTTCTTGAAGACCTGGTTGGCCGAAGTCGCACCCTGAAACAGCTGCTTGAAGTCGGGGTCTGCGAAGAGTTGCCGGGACGAAACCGGATCAAGATAGCAGTTATACGCGCCGTCTATTTCAGGAACCGCGTTCAGCCGCAGTTTGGCAACCGCATCAAGAAGGTTGGACATCGTCAGCGTATCGGATGCGGTAATCAAGGACGTATTGCCGCGCTGGGACGGGCGCACGATCGTGGAGCCGTTCGCAGCCGTCACCGTGTTGCCGGCGGCGCCGTCGGATACCGAGACGTTGCCGGAAAGAGTGAGCGTGCCCGACATGCCATTGGGCGCGGTGGACACGTTGGTAGAATCCACGGCGACGGCGACAAGCGTGTAAGCATTGGATCCGATGGTCACGGTCATTGGCGTCGTGCTGCTGACAGGCTGCTGGATGCCGTTGACGAAGACGACCTGGAACCCCCGCACGTCATCCACGGTAATGGTTGGGGCGGCGCTCGAAAGGCTGGTACGAACGCGGGTATTGCCACCCAGATACGCGCCGAACAGCGCGTTCCGTCCCAGTTCATCCAGACTTCGCGCCGCCTGCTCGCCGTTCACGTAGGCATTCTGGAGAAACTGGGAGGCTATCGCGACCCGCTCGATGACGACGTTGAGGTCTGTCGTCGCAGCATAAAGATTGATCGTCAGCGTGTACTGCTCGACCCCCCAGTTGGTGGGCGTTAGCCCATTATCGAGGTTCGTATTCGTTGCCGGTGCCAGCGGCGTGGTCACGGAAGGCTTCAGGCCGGCGCGAGTCTTGGTCAGGGTTTCACCAATGCCAACCGCGACGTTCACGCGGTCGGCACAGGCCCTGTAGCCCAACCGTGACCGCAGTGCTTGTGAAAATTCGCGCTCAAGAAAGCCCTGTTGGATAATCGGCTGAAGGGAGGCAGGAAAGTTTTGAATACCCATCAATGGTCCTATCTGAAATCCGAGACTGCTTTCGCCCGTAGCGAGCGATCAGGATTAGTATTTTGTTATGGCATTTCGAGCGGCGGCGTACTCCTCATCGGTCATCTCCAGTGCGGTCTTTTGGCGCACTGGCTGTGATGCGGGTGCGACAGCGGCGCTCGATGAGGACGCCGCGGAAAACAACCACGGCTTCTGCCGGCGGAGATCTTCCATCATCTTGCGGCCACCAACGACTTTGTCTTCACCGTCCAGGCGAACAGCCGAGAGCTCGATCAGCTTCAGGCCATCGAGATCGACCATTCCCGCCCTGACGGCCTCGGTGCGCAAATTCGCAACGACAAGACGGGATTGAAAGTCACTGCGTAGCCTGGCGAGCTCATCCGGGGCTTTATCAGGCTGGTCGCCAGGATCGCCGCCTTCCACCGATGCAGGTTGCGCGTCAATTAAGCCATCATCCATTTCAATCTCACGCTGCTTCTTCAAGGGTTGTCGAGGTCAGGCCGTCTTCGACGTATTCTATGTCGTAACAAGCGGCGATCGCCTTGAGGGCGGTTTCGCGGCTGATGCAGCCGGCTGCCACGAGGGACGTTAAAGACTGGACATCCTTTTGGCGGTCGTCTGCCGTGGTCGGATACCAGCGCGGCCACTTGAGGCTCAGCGGCGCGGCTGGATCCAGGGATTGAACCTCTTTGCCGAGCACAACGAGTGCATAAGTCTGGGAAGCGCGGACAATGAGACGGGCCAGCTGTAACAGGCCAGCCTCGCCGTAACTGGTCCGCAGATTATCCGCGAGCCAGATCAGCCCCTGATTCAACAATTCCAGCGCCCGGCCGGATTGTGCGGCGTTTATCCGCTCAGGGTTGGCCCGATTGCCATGGATGCTCTCCAGCGCCAGCTCACGCAGGGTGCGGACATATTCAATGACCGCGGCCGATGCCGTTCCGCCGATCTCAAGAAGCCGCGCGTCGCCTTTCTCGGAGACAATGAGCGCGTTACCGGCGCCCTTCACGAGTTCGCCGTCCGGAAGGGCCGGGTCCTTCAGCAGCAGGGTTGGGTCACTGCTATATTTCAGGCCACGGCCAACCTGACTGAGCTGATAGTCGATTTCGACCTGGGTATGCATCGCGGCGGCAAACGTAGATGCGCCGTCGGAACTGTCGCCGGTCGTGGAGGGGCCAGGCAGGTTCCTGATCCACACAATCGGGACGGCACCAAGTTTGTGGGAGACCGAGCGGACGGTATCGACGACGGCCGGAAGCGACTGTCCGACAGGAGTCGGTTCAAACCAGGTTTCGCTTTCCATGTCCCAGCACCGCGCGAACCAGTATTGGCCATCGGGATCGTCGATCTCGTAGCCATTCTTCAGAAGATCGGCACCAGAGACCTTGTATCGTTCATCGACGCGGGCCAGCGTGTCCGGGGCGGTGGGGTCCCAGGTAGGGGTGAGATACATCGTGTCCAGGACGTCAACAAAGATCCGCCCACGAAGCACGCGTAGCAGCAAAGCGACGGAGCCGGTCGCACCCCTCATCGCCGCCTGAGTCATCGTGAGATTCAGGCGCGTCTCTTTGACGATATTGGCGAACGTGTTCCGTACCGTACGGTCAGAACTATCGATCGTCGGGAAATGGCCCTCGCTGAACAATAGGGCGACGCTGTCTTCCACGACGATTCGACATAATGGGTATCTGACACTCGGCCGGCGCTGCCGCAGCGGGATGTATTCTCCGGCCTCGCTTCTCTCCTCATGAAAATGATATGGCAGGACGTTGTAAATCGTCCCATCCAATACGCGGTTCAGAATCGTTAGCGTCCGGACCCGGTCGGGGTAGTCGGTGTCACGCGGGACCAGATCGCACAGTGTGTCAAACATGAAACTCCAAACTTCGACTTGGGCGGGTCGTCAGCGACTAAGTATTGACAAACCTATTGAGCTTGGCGGACGAGGGCGCGTGGTCAGGGTGGTAAAGGCGCGCACGAGGGCATCGACTTGATCATCCTTCTTGCCCCATGGAAAATCACGCATTTCATCCAGCAATGTTCGATTCCATTCGGCCCGGGCTATCGAAACGTTGCCCGCTTCCACCTGGGATGCGAGTGGCATGGCCCGGGTGGCCTTCGATCCGGTTTCGCGTGAGGAAATCACATGGAAGCCAGATAGTTGCCGCGTAAGATAGGACATTTGGCTTTTGCCCGCCTGCCCAGGGTCTTCGGGAATGGCCACGATGACCTTCGTGCCATCCTTATGCGCGGTATTTACAATCAGCTCTTCGACCTGGTGCGGTGTGCCCCGAATGCGGGCAACGTCGAGAATGAGGTATCGACCGGTATCTCCTCGTGATAGTTTGACCCCAACGGTCCAATCTGGATCGTTCCGCCCGGTGTTTCCTGTTGCGGCCAAGTCCCATGCGCGTACCGTGGCCTCAAACGCCGTGTCGGATTCAACAACCATGATACGATCGACGGAAAATAGCCTGCCGCCTGTAGGCAGCGGTGTCTGCTGAAACAGGGCGGACCATGCCCGTTCGCCGATCAGGTCGCGCTTGCGTATCAACGCATTACGGTCTTCCCATTCCGGCCATAAAGGTGTCCCAACCGGTCGGCCCAGAGGATCGCCGGCTTCTGCCAACGCGGGAAGGCGCACGACACGCCATTCCGCTTTCGCTTGTTGCAGGAGCTGTCCACCGAGATCGTCAGGGTGCCAGCGTGTCATAATCAGCACTACCCGGCCGCCCGGTTTCAGGCGCGTCGTGATGTCCGACCTGAACCATTCCCAAATGTGGTCACGCTGCCGAGCGCTTTCGGCGTCGGCTTGCGACTTGACTGGATCGTCGATGATCACGAGATCCGCTCGGCGCCCGGATATAGCCCCGCGGACCCCGACCGACAGGTATTCCGCGCCGGTGCTGGTGTTCCATGAATCTGTGGCCCGCACATCTCGTGCTATGCTGAAGCCTAGGTAATGTTGCTTATCGTGGATGAGTCCGCGAACGCGGCGACTGAAATGTTCCGCTAACCTAAGGGAATGCGAGGCGCTGATCACCGACGATCGCGGGTGTTGGCTAAACCACCATGCTGGAAAAATAACGGAGGCGTAGGTTGACTTCGCGGAGCCTGGCGGCATCAGAATCATCAATCTGTCGTATTGGCCGATCGATAGGTTCTCCAGCTCGGATATCAGATATAGATGATGGGCAGCCGGACGATAACCAGTATCCCTAAGCGCTTCTTCTGCCCAGGCCCGAAGCGTGCCGCGGAGTCGACTTCTTAGATAAAGGGTCTGTTCGATAGGATCACTGTCATTTTAGGAAAAACTGAAATTTCGACATCTCCGCGTGCAATATCCATGGAGATGCATGTTTCGAAGGAATAGGGATGGCAGTTGCTGTCACATCCCCGACCATATCAAGAACCTTAGTATATTTTGGGGTGTTTGGTCAAGCCTTTTTTCCTATTTATGTCGCGTGCGACCGGCACTCGACGCGCCATGCTCCCCCACATGTGGATGCCTTTTACGGCCGGTCGGCGCGTGCGCGCCTGACATATGGCCTTGTCAGACCGGGTTGCTCCGCCTTACGCACCGCCGATGAACATCACGCCGACCATGACCGCTGGGTTCCGTTTCCAGACACTCGCTACGGATGGCCCGGCCCGCACCGGCATTTTGCATACCGCCCATGGCCCCCTTGAGACGCCTGCGTTCATGGCCGTCGGTACGGCTGGGACGGTCAAGGCGATGACAGCCGATGCGGTCCGGGCGACCGGCTGCCAGTGCGTCCTCGGTAACACCTACCATCTCATGTTGCGCCCCGGAGCGGAGCGAATTGCCGCCCTAGGCGGCCTTCACCGCTTCATGGATTGGCCAGGCCCGATCCTGACTGATTCCGGAGGCTTCCAGATCATGTCACTGGCGGCTCTGAGGAAGATCGACCGTGACGGCGTGACTTTCCAATCTCATATCGACGGCAGCCGCCATCGCCTGACGCCTGCCATCTGCATGGAGCTGCAGAGGCTGTTCGACACGACGATCAGCATGGTGCTGGACGAATGCACCCCATTCCCAGCGACCTATGAGGCGGCGGAGTCATCGATGGAGATGTCGATGCGCTGGGCCCGGTCATCCAGGGAGGCGTTCTGTCAGCGACCGGGATACGGTCTGTTTGGTATCGTCCAGGGAAGTACATACGCGGATCTGCGTCTGCGTTCAGTTCGCGCCCTGAAAGATATAGGTTTCGATGGATATGCCGTCGGCGGGCTGGCGGTCGGGGAGGGGCAGCCGGCCATGCTGGCAACGCTCGACGTGACGGTACCTCATCTGCCCGAAGATGCGCCACGGTATTTGATGGGTGTGGGAACACCAGACGACATTCTCTGTGCAGTCGAACGTGGCATCGATATGTTCGACTGCGTGATCCCGACCAGGGCGGGCCGCACCGCTCGGGCGTACACGGCAAGCGGTGTCTACAATTTGCGGAATGCCCGCTTCGCGGATGATCCGGCGCCGCTTGATCCGGAATGCGAATGCCCGGCTTGTTCCAGGCATAGCCGGGCCTACCTCCATCATCTCTTTCGGGCTGGAGAAATGCTTGGGCCGATGCTCCTCACCTGGCACAATCTGGCCTACTACCAATCTCTCATGCGGGGCATTCGTCGCGCGATCCAGGTTGGCGAACTTTCCGACTACGCCGCCCGAGTGCGCGCCGGCTGGAAAATGCAGGAGGTTTCCCGATGACTGAAACGCCGTCCTACGGGCACCTTACGCTGCTCGGTCACCCTGCCTCGCAGCCGGGCAATCCCGACGATGCCCAATTGGAGCGGGTGGCTAACCCTGCGCCCGGCAAGCATTACATCGTGCGTCTGACATGCCCGGAGTTCACGTCTCTCTGTCCGCTGACCGGTCAGCCTGATTTCGCCTATCTGATGATAGACTATATTCCTAATGGATGGATCGTCGAGAGCAAGTCCTTCAAGTTGCTTATGGCGTCCTATCGAAATCATGGGGCCTTCCATGAAGCGTGTACAATGGAGATCGCCGGCAAACTGGTCGCCCTCCTGGATCCCGTGTGGCTGCGTATAGGGGCCTATTGGTATCCACGCGGCGGCATCCCAATCGACGTGTTCTGGCAAACCGGAGCCGCGCCGGCGGATGTCTGGGTGCCCGCGCAGGAGGTTCCCCATTATCGAGGGCGCGGTTAAGTCACCGCCGACTCTCAGTTAAGGTTGCAGGCCAATGACAGGGGTCCCTCCCATCCCGCCCCCTGGCGGCCATACGCCCAAGAACCGCCAGGCTGATCTTCGAAGCCGGATACGAGACCATGCGTTGCGAATCGGCTTCGATGCGGTCGGATTTTGTCGGGCAGATCTCGCCCCGGACGTTCGAGAACGACTGACCCATTTCCTCCAGGCTGGTTATCATGGTGACATGGGGTGGCTTGCAGCCCGGGCGGAGCAACGAAGCCATCCACAGTCCCTGTGGCCAGATGCCCGAAGTGTGGTTGTCCTCGGCCTGTCCTATGCACCCGCGGATGATCCCCTCGCGGTGATCGCGCAACGGAGCAGGGGGTCGATATCGGTCTATGCCCGCAACCGCGACTACCACGACGTGATCAAGGGCAGGCTGAAACATTTGGGCCAGTTCTTGGTGTCACGCTTCGCATGCCAAGTGAAGGTCTTCGTGGACACGGCCCCGGTTATGGAAAAGCCATTGGCGCAGAGCAGCGGACTCGGGTGGCAGGGTAAGCATACCAATCTCGTTTCGCGCTCCCACGGCTCCTGGCTGCTGCTCGGAGAAATCTACACAACCCTGGAACTGGAGCCGGATGACACGTCGGCCGATCATTGTGGCTCGTGTTCGCGGTGCCTTGACGTGTGCCCCACGAACGCATTCCCAGCACCCTATCAGCTCGATGCGACACGCTGCATCTCGTACCTCACCATCGAGCACAAAGGACCCATCCCTCACGACCTCCGATCGGCGATCGGCAACCGAATCTACGGCTGCGATGATTGCCTGTCGGTCTGTCCGTGGAACAAGTTCGCGCGGCCGACGTCCCATGAACAGCTTATTGGTCGAAACGATCTAACCGCGCCTCACCTCGCGGAACTGGCCGCATTGGACGACCAGCAGTTCCGGACGGTCTTCTCCGGCTCTCCGATCAAGCGGATAGGACGCAATCGTTTCGTCCGGAATGTACTCACCGCGATCGGCAATTCGAACGACCCAACGCTGCTTCCTGCGGCCGAGTCATTACGGAACGATCCAGATCCGGTTGTAGCCGAGGCCGCTGCGTGGGCGGCGGCACAACTCACGGTGGCGTCGCGTCAGCCCTCCTCATGAATTTGCAGCGCGCGCGCGTACACAATCTTGCGTGGCAGCCCCGTGGCCGCGCTTACCAGCGCCGCGGCATCCTTCACCGTTTGTGTCGCCAAGGCCGCACGTAGCCGTCCGTCGAGGTCTTCCGGATCATCGGTCTCAGGTGGTCCAACCAGCAGTGTGATCTCGCCGCGTGCCGGTTCTTGCGTAAACAATGCGGCGAGTTCACTCACTTTTCCGCGTTCCACGGTTTCGAAGCGTTTTGTCAGCTCTCGTGCGACCGCGGCGGCGCGATCCCCGAAGACATCCTGCAGATCAGAGAGCGTTTCAAGCAGCCGATGAGGCGCCTCATGCCACACCAGGGTCGCCGAAAGCCCCGCACGTTCAGCCGCCCGCAAGCCGCTGAACGCCGCCCGTCGGGCCGCCTGTTTGGATGGCGGAAACCCAAGAAAGATAAAAGGCAACGGCGGTAATCCGGACAGAATGAGCGCGGTTACCGCGGCATTCGGTCCTGGAATAGCCGTCACGGGCAGCCCGGCGGCTATTGCCGCCCTGACCAGCCGGTACCCCGGGTCCGAGACCAGAGGTGTCCCGGCGTCGGAAACCAAAGCGATCGTCTGGTTGGCCCTTAACCTTTGAAGGACCGACTCGATCCTGGCATCCTCATTGTGTTCATGCAGGGTTTCGGTCCGGGTGTGGATATCCATGGCCGCGAGCAGCCGCCCGGTTCGACGGGTGTCTTCGCACAGGATCAGGTCACACGCCCCCAGGACGGTTGGTGCGCGCACCGATATGTCCCCCAGGTTGCCGATTGGCGTAGAAACCAGCACAAGGCCATGAAGCGGGGTGGGCTGGCCGTCTCGCGTGTCATCGGGAGACGCAGCCGATGCGGCAACGGGCATTCCTTCTCCTTATCTGTGCCCTGACATTCTCGGGCTGTGGTGAGCAATTCTCCGGACGGTACGGCGGAGGGTACCAATCTGGATCGAACGCTCCGACCTCGCTAGGCCCGAATGCGTCCGGGCCGGGTCGAACACAGCAAACGGCTGCAATTCTCCTGCCGGTGACGGGGCCTCGTGCGGAGCTTGGTAAGGTTCTCTTGCAGGGGGCTCAGCTTGCCCTGCCGGACGGAAGCGGTCTGACGTTGGATGTTCTCGATACGGGTGGAACGGCTGCCGGAGCCGCCACAGCGGCCCACGCCGCCGTCACAAACGGCGACAGCTTGATCCTTGGTCCGCTGACATCGGCGGAAACTGCCGCTGTCGCGCCGATCGCCCGTGGTGCCGGCATCCCCGTATTGGCATTCACCAATGACGCGACGCAATCCCAGCCTGGCATCTGGCCTCTTGGCATCTCACCGGATCAGCAAATCCGGCGCTTGGTCGTGGCGGCCCAGGCCCAGGGAAAGACACAGTTCGCGGCCCTGTTGCCCGATTCCGATTTTGGCCGGGCGATGGCCACGGCACTCGCGAACGCGACCCAGGCCGCTGGTCTGCAACCGCCAAACGTGAGGATGCATCCGCCAGGCATGGCGGCGATCACCGCAGCTGCGCGCGATGTGTCGGACTACGCCGATCGGCGGGGACCGATCGATGCGAAGGTCAAGGCGGCAAGGGCTCTAGGAACCGCGGATGGCCGTCGTGAGGCGCAGGAGCTTGCAAAGACACCGATCCCGCCGCCGTCATTTAACGTCCTGCTTCTCGCGGATACAGGTGACGCCCTACAGGAAATCGCCGCGGTCCTGCCATATTACGATGTCGATCGTTCGGTGGTTCAAATCATCGGACCCGCGTTGTGGGCTGATCCGGCGAGTGGGTCCGGCGCCGTTCACGGCGCGTGGTATGCGGCGCCCGACAGTACCACGCGGAGCAATCTCGAACGCGACTACGCCGCCAAGTATGGTGCACCTCCGCCGCCGCTGGCGGACCTGGCCTTCGATTCAGCGTCGATCGCGAAGGTCATTCTCGGCCCGAGAGGCAGCGATATCGCTGTCCTGACGCAGCCGGGTGGGTTCGTGGGAACCGACGGCTGGTTCGCGCTTCTGTCCGACGGTCAGGTGAGGCGGGGATTGGCGGTATACAGAATCGAACGTGGCGGCCCCGAATTGATCGATCCAGCACCGCAGTCCGCGGGGACGCCGGGGTCGTAGGTCCCTGGGGCCGCGTCCGCGTCGCAGATTTTGATACCGGGCCACGCTGACACCGACTCTCCGCCGGTTTCCTCCGCGTCGTGCCCGGACTGGATCCGGGCACCCGTTGCACCTCGGTAAGTGGTTACTCATCAATGAGTTGGTCCGGCACGGATGGTCGGATCAGGCCCGGCCATGGCGACCATGGGACAGCGGTCGGCGTGTCAGTTTTTGTGCGAGCTGGTATGAGAGCGCGATCGTCCGAGGTTGAATCAACCTCAGACGTGAATCGCCCGCATTAAGCAAATGAACTGCGGCGTGATTGGTTCGACCTGAAGCAATCAGCGTCTAGCCACGGCGAAGACCGACGAACCCAACCAAGCGCTCAGCCTCGCTGACGATGGGGTCGGCGATGGCGGCTGCCCGTTCGGCCCCGGATCGGAGCAGATCGATAAGTGCCCCCTGGTCGCTCAACAGCCGGCTCGTTTCGGCGGTGATCGGCGCCAGCTTCTCCACCAGCAGGTCCGTCAAGGCGTTTTTGAACGGACCGAACCCTTGCCCGCCATGCTCCTTCAGCACCGAGGCATGGTCCGTATCTGTCAGTGCCGCGTAGATTCCGACAAGGTTCCGCGCCTCCGGCCGATCGGCCAGGCCATCCACCTCGGACGGTAAAGGCATCGGGTCTGTCTTGGCGCGCCGGATCTTGAGTGCGATCGTATCGGCGTCATCGTTCAGGTTGATGCGGCTCTGATCCGAGGGATCCGATTTCGACATCTTCTTCGTGCCATCGCGCAGGCTCATGACACGTGCGGCGGGCCCAAGGATCACCGGCTCGATGTTCGGGAAGAACTCGACGCCGTAATCGTGGTTGAACTTCTGGGCGATATCGTTCGCAAGCTCCAGATGCTGGCGCTGATCGTCCCCGACCGGCACCCGCGTCGCGTGATAGGCGTGAATGTCCGCGGCCATAAGGTTCGGGTAAACGTACAGGCCGGACGACGCGTTCTCCCGGTCCTTCCCGGCCTTGTCTTTGAACTGCGTCATGCGGTTGAGCCAGCCAAGCCGAGCGACGCAGTTGAAAATCCAGGCGAGCTGCGCATGAGCGCGAACCCCCGATTGCAGGAAAAGGATATGTTTCGCGGGATCGACGCCGCAGGCCAGCAAAACAGCTGCCATTTCCAGCGACTGTTGACGCAGCGCCGCCGGATCCTGCCAGACCGTGATGGCATGCAGATCTACCACGCACCAGATGCAGTCGTGGTCGTCCTGAAGCTTGATCCAGTTGCGGATCGCACCGAGGTAATTGCCGAGCGTCGGAATGCCGGACGGCTGAATGCCTGAGAAGACGCGCTGCATACCGTTCAAGTCTCTGTCGTTGGGGCCGAACTGATGGCTGATCTGTCCTCGCCGCGCAAGCGACGGCGCGACATCATGCGCATGACGTCCCGAAGATCGTAGGCGCCCAGCAAGGACGCCGCGACGGCATAGGCCAATAACCCGGTGCCAACCAATCCGGCCAGCGACGCCATACGCAGCCATCCGTGTGGCGGCGTCTGAAACAGCAGGATCTGCACCCGCCATAACACCACGGCCATCGCCGCGGAGGCCCCGATCATGCCGATGCACCGCCTTTGGAGCTGGAGGTCCGGCACGAAATGCCCACGCCGGCCTAGGACAACGGCCAGCCCGCCGACGTTGCAGATCGCGGCCAGGCTGGTGGCCAGCGCCGGCCCGATATGGGCGAGGGGCACCATGAACGCGAGGTTGAGGACCAGATTCAACGCCACACTCGCAACGCCGATCTTGACCGGCATGCTTGTGTCGCCGCGTGCAAAGAAGGCGGGGGCGAGCACCTTCACCAGCACGAAGGCCGGCAGCCCAAGCGCGTAAGCGGCCAGGGACTGCGACGACAGGCGCACGCTCTCCGCGTCGAACGCGCCACGCCCAAAAAGGGCGAGCATGATCGGGTGGGCGCAGACAATCAGTGCCAACGCGGCTGGCAGAGTGAGAAAAAGTCCATATTCGATCGCCCGGTTGAGCGTGCCGATGGCCGACGTGGCCTCGCCCGCGCGGACCTGCCGGGATAACAGCGGCAGTAGCGCCGTCCCGACTGCTGTTCCGATGACCCCCAGTGGCAATTGCTGCACGCGATCCGCGAAATAGAGCACTGACACGGTGCCGGGCGGCAGCAGGCTCGCGATGATCACGTCCACCGTCAGATTGAGCTGGGTCACACCCGCCCCGACAAGACCCGGTGCCATGCGGCGCATCAGCAGGCGCATCTGCGGCGTCAGCCTCGGGCGGGGGATTTTGAGTGCCATGCCGCCCCGCCGAACCGCCAGCATCAGCAGACCAAGCTGGGCGACGCCGGAAATGGTGACGCCCCAGGAAAGCGCATGGCCGACCGTTGGCACGTAGGGCGTCATCCAAAGCATGCAGGCGATCGAAACGACGTTGAACAGCACATACGACGCGGATGCGGCGGTGAATTTCTCCATCCCATTAAGAACGCCGGAAACCAACGCGGCGAGGCAGATCAGGACGAGGTAGGGAAAGGTAATTCGTGACAGGCTGACGGCCAGGGCGAACTTGCCGGGATCCTCCGCGAACCCCGGCGCGAGGACCACCATCAGTTCCGGCATGAAGATCTCGCCGAGGACCGTCATGATCCCAAGCCAGAAGGCCATCACCGCGAAGGCTTCCTGGGCGAACTGCTTCGCCGCCCCGACACCTTCCGTGTGCAGCAGCCCGGAAAACGCGGGTATGAAGGCGGCGTTGAAGGCACCCTCGCCGAAAAGCCGCCGGAACAGGTTCGGGAGCTTCAGCGCGACAAAGAACGCATCGGCGATCGGCCCGGTGCCGATCAGCGCGGCGATCAGCATGTCCCGCGCGAAGCCCAGGATGCGGCTGACCAGCGTCCATCCACCGACTGTCAGGATGCCCTTCAGCATGTCTGCCGCGGTCCGGCCATGCGGTCCTTATTCATCCCGTTGCGGCCGTGACAAAAGCTCCACGATGGTCTGGGCAAGTGTTTTCTTGCCGGCCAGCAATTCCGCCACGGCGCGGCAGACCGGCAACTCGACGTCTCCCGCACGCGCGACCAGGGCCGCGGCGGTGGGAACACCCTCGGTGACGGCCGAGCGGCTCGCGAGTATGGCGGAAAGGCTTTCGCCTTGGCCAAGAGCATAGCCCAGGCTGAAATTTCGACTGGAGGGACCGGTGCAGGTCAGCAGCAGATCGCCCAGACCGGACAGGCCCATGACCGTTTCCGCTCGCCCGCCGAGGGCTGTGGCCAAGCGGCGCAGTTCGCTCAGGCCGCGCGTCACCAGGGCCGCCCGCGCGTTTTCGCCCAGGCCGGCGCCGATGACCGCGCCCGCCGCGATCGCGATGACATTCTTGGCGGCGCCGCCGAGCTGCGCGCCGATCGGATCGTCGTTTCCATAGATCCGGAAGGTGTTGGTTCCCAGCATGCTGCGCACCTGTTCCCGAAGGCCGGCATCCGTGCTGGCAATGACCGAAGCGGCCGGGAGGCCCTTTGCCACCTCGTGCGCGAAGTTGGGGCCGGTCAAAACGGCGAGCCGGCGGGCAGGGGGGACGTCGCTGACCACTTCCAATGGTAGCATATGTGTCACCGCTTCGACGCCTTTGGCGCAGACGACGATCGCGTCACTGGCCGGTTCCAGCCGTAGGAGCGAAGTACGGAGATGCTGCGTGGGAACGGTCCACAGTAGCAGATCGGCATTGCCGGGAATGTGGTCGCTGACGTCGAGTGGTTCCGGCAGACGAAATCCCGGCAGCCGACGGTTTTCCCGGTGGGCTTGGATGGCCGCCGCCGCCACGGCATCGCGCGCCACCAGGGTGACACGATGTCCCGCCCGAACGGCCTGAAGCGCCAGGGCTGTCCCCCAGGCGCCGGCACCGATTACCGCGAGCCTACTCATCCGCCAACCTGATCACGGCCGTTCCAGCCCCAATTTCGTTATCGCCTACTCCGTCCAGAACCGCGTTTGCTATCAAGTGCGCCTGATCCTCGAATTGGTATGGTGGATTGATCACCGCCAGACCGCATCCATTGAGCCGATCGGGATTGGTCGTTTCCCTGAGATAAAGCTCAACTGCCAAGACGTCGCGTATACCGGACGATACCAGGCTGCCGTGAAAGCTTCGGACCGCGGCCATCTGCTTGATCGGATACCAGGCGGCGAAGATGCCGTGGCTGAACCGGCCATGAGCGCGCCGCAAGCCATCCGCGAGGGTGAAGAACTCGTTCCGGTCTTCAAATGGGGGATCGATGAAAACGAGCCCTCGCTTTTCCCTGGGGGGCAGCAGGGCGCCCAACGCTTCCCATCCGGATCGCTCGTGAACTTCCACACGCGGGTCGCGCCTGAAATGGCGCCGAAGGGTCGCTGCGTCTTCCGGATGAAGTTCGCAGCAGGCCAGGCGGTCGTTTCCACGTAACACCGCGCCGATCAAGGCGGGCGAACCAGGATAGAGGCCAAGCTGCTCCACCAGGCCGAGATAGCGCCTCAACGACGGCGACGGGTGCTGAAGCAGACGACGAATCCCCGTATCCGCCTCGGCCGTCCGTCGCGCTTCCTCCGCATCGAGGTCGTAGCGACCCGCACCCGCATGTGTATCCAGGACGAAATACGGTGCCGCCTTCCGTGCGAACGAGTCGAGCAGAGCGACCAGCAAGGCGTGCTTGAAGCAGTCGGCGAAATTGCCGGCATGATACGCATGGCGGTAGTTCATTCCGGCAGCGCGTCCAGCGCCTCAAGCGGCCACCGGGGACGGGCACCGGTATCCAGGCTGTCGTTCCAGCCGCGTCGCAGCCGTTCGACGCCGGCCCACGCAACCATCACCGCGTTGTCGGAGCACAGCCTGACCGGGGGCGCGACCATCCGGAAGCCCCGGGACTCGGCCGCCGCGGTCAGGCCCGCCCGAACGGACGCATTCGACGCCACCCCACCGGCGACGACCAGCAGGTTGGCCTCCGGAAAACGGTCCCGCATCATGTCCATCGCATGGGCCGCCCGATCGGCGAGCACCTCGACCACGGCCCGCTGGAAACTCGCCGCGATGTCCGCACGCTGCTCGCGCGTCAGTTCCGGACCTATCCGGAGAACGGTCTGCGCCACCGCCGTCTTCAGCCCGGAGAAACTCAGGTCGCAACCCGGCCGCCGCAGCATTGGGCGCGGAAACGGATGCCGAGACGGGTCGCCTTCTTTCGCCAGTTTCTCCAAAGCCGGTCCACCCGGCCAATCGAGCGCCAACAGTTTAGCGACCTTATCGAAGGCTTCGCCGGCCGCGTCGTCGACCGTTCCTCCCAGCCGCTCATGTTTCCCGACACCGGTCACGGCGATGCATTGGGAATGGCCGCCGGAGAGCAAGAACAACAGATACGGAAACGGCGCCCCACCCGGCGTCAACCCGGGAAGACGCGCGGTAAGGGCATGCGCTTCCAGGTGGTTCACGGCGACGAACGGCAGGTTATTGGCGATGGCGACGCCCTTGCCGAATTGGCAACCCACGATCAGCCCTCCTATCAGGCCAGGACCGGAGGTGGCCGCGACTCCGCCCAGGTCCTGGAACGTAACGCCAGCCTTGGTCATGGTCTGACGAACCTGATCCGACAGATACCGAAGGTGCGTCCTCGCGGCGATCTCCGGTACCACGCCGCCAAACGGCGCATGCTCCGCAAGCTGGCTAAGCACCGCTTCGGCCAGAATTCTTCCTTCGCCGTCAACGACCGCAGCGGCTGTCTCATCACAAGAGGTCTCGATACCCAGAACCGGCTTCATCGCACCTTTCCAGCCGGTGTCCTGGCCCCAGGTACACGGCAATCTGTAGTCCGTCTTGGTGACGACGCGTCGAGATGTGGGATAACGACGCGCTCGGCTCGCGCCACACATCATCGACCGGAGGCTCTTTGACAAGAGAGGCTTTTTGATTCGCGTTCTGATCACAAGACCGGAGCCTGGCGCCACCCAAACCGCCGGCCGCCTCAGGGCACTTGGTTTTTTTCCCGTGATCGCGCCCTTGCTGTCGATCGCTGCGAGGGACGTCCGTGCCCCCGATGATGTGGCGGCGACGCTGCTCACCAGTCGGAATGCGGTTGCCGCATGCCCCCCGTCGTTGCGTGACCGTCCCATCTTCGCCGTCGGGACTGCGACCGCGGCCTGTGCTGCCGAGGCGGGATTCAGCCGGGTGTTCAACGCGGATGGCGATGCCTCGGCGCTGGCGAACCTGGTCGCGGACACCCTGTCCCCCGGGGACGGCAGTCTTCTCCTGCCGACAGGCCAAGGTCAGGGGACCGAACTGGCCACGTCGCTCAGGCGGCGAGGCTTTCGCGTCGTGCGCCGTGTGGCGTATCAGGCTGTAGGCGTCTCCGCCTTGCCAGAAGTTGCTGCGACCCATTTGCGGCAGCACCAATTGGCGGCAGCGCTGTTCTTCTCCGCGGAAACGGCGCGGCTTTTCGTCCGCCTCGTCCAAGCGGACGGGCTCGCCGAAGCCGTATGCGATGTCGAAGCGGTGTCTATCAGCGAGCGGACGGCCGTGGCATTAAGACCTCTCACTTGGCGCCGCGTCAGCGTCGCCGCGAAGCCAAACCAGGATGCGATGCTGGCGCTGCTGAAATGACCGAACAACCCCCCTTGCCATCGCCGGACGAAACGCCCGACCCCGTTGTCGTGGCGCCAAAAACGCCCCGACGTGACCTTGTTCCATGGCTTTATGGTCTGGGCTTCCTGGTACTCGCCGCCGCGATCGTCTATCTGTGGCAATACCCGAGCATGCCAGGCGAAACCGGGAGCGTTACGTCGGCGATGAACGCCAGCCAACAGCGCCTCGCGGATATGGACTCCCGCCTGAACCGGCTAGAGCAGCGGCCGGCCACCGTTACGGCCGCCGACCTGGCAAAGATAGCCGCGCGGGTCGACACGCTGGAAGGCCGGGTGGCGGACCAAACGCAATCTGCCAGCCGGTTGGATACTTTGTCGGGCAGGATCGAGTCGTTGGCCGGTCGCGGCCAGACCGGTCTCGACGCCACCAAACAGCAGCTTGATGCGCTGACGAACCGGGTCGCGGCGCTGGAGGCAAACGCGGGCGATCTGGACAGTGTTACAAAGCGGCTTAACCGTATCGCCAGGCTCCAGGAAGCTGCCTTCGCACTTCAGGTCGGCCGGCCCGTCGGTGACTTGCCGAACGCACCTGAAGCCCTGTCGCGGTACGCACATGCCGCGCCCCCTACCGAGGCGCAGCTTCGCCTTCGTTTTCCGCAGGCCGAACGGGCCGCCCTCGCCGCGAAGCAGCCCGACACAGGCGATGCGCCATTCATTGGACGAGTCTGGGAACAGGCGCAGGGTCTGGTGACCATTCGCCGGGGCGACGATGTCTTGGTGGGCAATCCATCCGCCATCGCCTTGGGCAAAGCCAAGGCCGCACTCGAGGCAGGTGACCTCGCGGGTGCGGTAGACGCTGTCGCGACCATGAAAGGACCGCCGGGGCAGGCCATGGCCGAATGGCTGGCGGAGGCAAAGGGACTTCTGGGCGCGCGCGCCGCGCTCGCCGACATGGCTGATCAGGCGTGATGCGTAGGGTTCTCCTCTTCCTTCTGGCCAGTGCCGTCATCGTCGCCGCGGCTTGGCTGTTGGCCAGGATTCCAGGGCACGTCGTCGCTTCCCTGGGCGCGTTCACCATCGAAACCTCGACTCCGGTCGCGATCCTGTTGCTGGTCGTGCTGTTGGCCGCGGCACTGCTCTTGCTCGGCATTATCCGCGGCGTACTGGCCATTCCCCGCGCGGGTGCCGGCTGGCGGCGTCGCCATCGCCTTGCCCTGGGGCAAAGAGCCGTCACGCGCGTGCTCGTCGCCCTGGCCGCGGGCGAGCAGGGGGCCGCCCGCAAGGAGGCTCGCCGTGCGCGGCATCTGCTCGGCGATTCCCCGCAAACCTTGCTGCTGGTGGCCGAGGCAGGCCGTTTGTCCGGGCGGGAGGATGAGGCGGAGGAAGCTTTTCGGGCCCTCACAAAACAAGAGGATGCCGGCTTCCTGGGCCTGCGTGGTCTGCTGCGCCAGGCGATCGATCGTCGTGACTGGCCCGAGGCACAGGCGATCGCGAAGCAAGCCGAAGCGGCGCATCCTGGCACCATCTGGCTCCGCCAGCAGCGGGCTGAACTGGCATTGCAGACGGAAAACTGGGCCGAAGCACTCGAACTGATCGGTCCGGACGCTCGGCGCGTGACGTACTGCATCGCGGCGGCAGATGCCGAACCCGACTCCGCCCGTGCTCTCAGTTTCGCCAAACAGGCATGGAAGCAAGACCCCGCTTTCCCGCCAGCGGTTCTTGCCTACGCAAGCCGGCTGCGGGCAGCGGGATATGAAAAACGTGCGCAATCATGCATCGCGGAGGCCTGGAAGCGAGCCCCCCACCCGGACCTCGCGGCTTTCGCTCTCGCACAGGAACCGGACAAGCTGGCGCGCGTGCAGGCGGCCAAGCGTCTGATCGCGAATAACCCGGCCCATCCCGAAAGCCGACTCCTGCTCGCGCAGGTCGCGCTCGATGCCGGATTGACGGGTGAAGCGCGCCACCAGGCCGAGATCGCAACGGCCGAGGGGGTGAAGCAGCGTCGCCTGTGCCTGCTGATCGCCGAAATCGAGGAACAGGAGCGTGGCGACACCGAAGCCGGCCGGCTTGCTCAGCGGGACGCGCTGCGTCGGGCAGCGACCGCTGAACCTGACCCCCATTGGCAATGCACGAACTGCCATGCCGACCATGCCGCGTGGCAACCTAAATGCGACGCCTGCGGCGGCGTCGGAACAGTGCAGTGGCTAAGCGGTGTGCGAACGTCTGGTCTACCTGTCATCGCTGGATGATCGATGTGTCAATGCTGGGCAAACAGGCGGGTCGGACGAAGGCGTGCATCCTGGGCGGACGGGGCGCCTGAGCCGCAGGATGCGACATTGAGATAGGGCGCGGGATCAACCGGGCGTCCGTTGACGATCATGCCGAAATACAAATGTGGGCCATAGGTTAGGCCGGAGCGGCCAACGGTGGCGATCCTCTCGCCCCCATAGATCGTCTTGTGGCCCTCTGCCAGCATCGGCGCGATCAGGCCAAGATGGCTGTATACGCCGACAAACCCATCATGCTGGATCAGGACCTCCAGCCCACCAACCCCATGTCGCTGAATACGAATGACCAATCCAGGTGCGACGGCCGCGACCGGGGTGCCGATGGGAGCCGGAATGTCGATCCCGTTGTGAAAGCTCCCGGCGAGCGGCTTGCCGGGAAGAGCACGAGGTCCGAATGGCGACGACACGCAGGCCGGTGTGACCGGGACGAGCATTTGTAGTTTCGCTGACCCTTGAGCCGTAGCGGCGTCCAGGCCCGATGAAGCCAACGCGAAGGCGACGCCAAAAATCGCTGTTGCCCACCACCTACAGGGGCGATGATTTGCTGACGTCGTCAATGCCTGGGCGTCCTTTTCCTGTCCGGTCCTGGCTTGAACGGAGCGGAACGCGCCCCGGCTTTCGAATCAGGATCCTGTGCGACGCGGAAGGCCGGCGGGCCGTCCTGGTCATAGCGCTTATGGACGTTCGACGCGGACCGGCGATTTTAACCCGTCACGGCTCGCCTGAGTTTCCGCACCGGCAGCGCGGCCACAGGAGGAGTCACATCGTCGGGATTGGTCAGGGCCTGTAGCAACGCTTTCCGAAGCTGCCCAAGTTTCCGCTCATTTTCAATCTTCAGGCCAAACACATCTTTCACATAGAACACGTCCACGGCGCGCACGCCGTAGGTTGTCACATGTGCCGATGCGATCTGCAGTCCCTGCTCATTGATCGCGGCGGTCACATCGTGCAGCAAGCCGGGGCGATCTCGTCCATTCAATTCAAGCACCGTGTGCGTGTTCGAAGCACGATTATCGATGACGACGCGGGGCGGCACATGGATTGCCTGCATGCGGCGGCCGAGCAGGACTTTCGAAACACGCCGAATTTCACTCGCCAGTCTCAGCCTGCCTGACAGGGCCTGCTCGATCAGGACCGACAGCCGCGCGAGACGATGCGGTGCGTCAAAGGCGCCGCCTGCCGTATCCTGGATCCAAAACGTATCCAGTGCCATGCCGTTGGTCATGGTGTGGATACGCGCATCGACAATCGAGGCGCCTGCGACTGCGAGCGCACCGGATATCTTACTGAACAGCCCGGCATAGTCCGCGCAATAGACCGTCACCTCGGTGACGGCCCGCGCCGGCAGCGGTTGCGTATCGACGGTCAGCGGGGACTTGCGATGCTCCGCGTCGCGAATAAGCCTTGCATGGCGCGCGTGGGTCTCGGGATCGAACGACAACCAATAGCTGGCATATCCGAGAGAGGTGAAATGTTCGATCTCTTCCGTGGTCCAGTCGGTCAGCAGCGAAGCCACAGCCTGTTTCGCACGTGCGACGCGCACGTCGCGTTCGGCCGTCGCCAGTCCGCCCGCCAGCACTTCCGCGACACGTGAGTATAGCTCACGAAGCAGCGTCGCCTTCCAGCCATTCCAGACTTTGCTCGAAACAGCGCGCATGTCGGCGACCGTCAGGATCAGCAACAGGCGAAGGCGTTCGGGTGACTGGATAGTGTCCGCGAGGTCGAGGATCGTCTTTGGATCATCGATGTCGCGCTTGAAGGCAGTCGCGCTCATGAGCAGATGGTGCAAGACGAGCCAGGAGACCGTTTCGGTCTCTTCGTCGGTCAGACCCAAAGCCGGCCCGACCTCCAAGGCAACTTCGGCGCCGAGCGCCGAGTGATCGCCGCCTCGGCCCTTGGCGATATCGTGCAGTAACATCGCGAGATAGAGCGAGCGACGCGATTGGACGTGGTCCACCAGCTCCGACGCGATAGGGGCGATCTCGGCAAGCTCTCCGCGCTCCATCACGTTGAGGACGCGGATGGCCTCGATCGTATGCTCATCGACGGTGAAGATATGATACGTATCGAACTGCATCTGCCCGACGATGCGAGCCCAATCCGGCAGGTAGCGGCCAAGAAATCCCGTTTCGTTCAGAATGCCAAGCCACTGGGCGCCATCCGGATTGTGACCGCCGGGGCGGTGAGGGTCCGGCTCCTTGCCGCACAGCAAATCCATGAAGATCGCTGCCGCTTTCAGATCGCCGCGTAACGAAACCGCTCGGCGCTCATTCTGGATGAATGACCGAATCGCGAGCGGGTGAAGCTCCAGACCTCGATCGCGCGCAACCTGCAAAATGCGCAGCATCTGGATCGGTTCAGCATCGAAATCCCGTCCGCTCATCGGGAGGAGCTTGCCTTCGGCGAGGACGAACCCGGCCGACAGCAGCGCATCGTCGGTTTCAGCTTCGAGCGCGGGGGGGCCGAGTGCGGACCGCAGAATCGCGGGCTCCAAAATCCGCGTGAGCCGGGCAATCTCCCGAGCGGTCAGGAAGTAATGGCGCATGAAGCGTTCGACGCCATCCTGGCGGCCATGACGCGTGTATCCCATCCGCGCGCCAACAACCGGCTGCAGATCGAATGTCAGCCGCTCCTCGGCTCGACCCGCCACGTAGTGCAGATGGAACCGGACGGTCCAGAGGAACTCCCACGCCCGGCGTCCGTGGCGTGCTTCCTGCTGCGTCAGGATGCCGCCGAGATCGGCGAGCTCACCCATGGTCTGGGTATCGAAGACGTAGCGGGCGATCCAGTAAAGGGTTTGCAGATCGCGCAGGCCGCCACGGCCTTCCTTGACATTCGGCTCGACGACAAAAGGGCTGTCGCCGTATCGCCGGTGGCGTAGCGCCCGTTCGGCCTGCTTCGCCGCGATATACTCGGCCGCGCCCGCTTCTTTGCAGGCGGTCCGGAACCGGCGGTGGAATTCCCCGAATAAAGTGGGGTTGCCGGTCAGGAATCTGGCATCGAGCAACGCGGTGCGAATAGTCGTGTCCTTGGCGCCTTCAACCAGGCAGTCCCCGATCGACCGTGTCGCGTGGCCGACCTTAAGCCCGAGGTCCCAGAGGAAGTACAGCATATACTCGACGACACGCAGCGTCTCTGGCGTCGGGTCCTCGGCGGTCAGAAACAAAAGGTCGATGTCGCTGAATGGCGCCAGGACCCCGCGGCCGTAGCCGCCGGTGGCTGCGATGCTCAGGTTCTCGACAGATCCAAGGTCGGCTGTGGTGGTGGCATGCTCGAACAGCGCAGAGACGACGCCGTCGATCAGTGCACCCAACAAGCGGGCGGCCTGGAGCCCGGTGATCTGCTCATGCTCGAACGCGTGCTGGACATAGGATTGGATGCGAGCCAAGTGGCGCCGGAACGCGCCAACGGCGGCGTCCCGGGAAACGGTGCCACTCTCCTCGGCGATGCCGGCGAGAGCATCCGAGAGCAGGGACGCCGCGGCTTCGGGGGCGCGCGGCAGGGGGATGGGAGTTAACATCGCATTGATCGTACTATGTGGCCCTATCCGCGCAACCCGGCACAAGTGTTTTCAGACGATATAAGGCGTCGAGTGCCTGTTTGGGCGACATAATATCGGGGTTTATCTCGTTCAGAGCGTCGCATAGGGGCGAAAGATCGTCTGTGATCGGTGCCGGCGCCTCCTGGACCGCGGTCGCCGCGAACAGTGGCAGGGCCTGAAGCGAGGCTGATTTGCCGAGCGGACCGCCGTGCTTTTCCATCGCTGCCATCAGGGATGCGGCGCGGCGGACCACCGACGCCGGGACGCCGGCCAGCTCCGCGACATGCACGCCCCAGGACCGTCCCGCGGCCCCTTCGGCGACTTCGTGCAGGAACACCACACTACCTTTCCATTCCTTGACCCGCATCGTGTGCGGTTTCAGCCGCGGCAGGCGATCCGCCAGTTCCGCAAGTTCGTGGAAATGTGTGGCGAAAATGGTGCGGCAGCGTATGGCCGAGTGTAAAGCCTCCAGCACCGCCCACGCGATAGCCAGTCCGTCGAGGGTGGACGTGCCGCGGCCGATCTCATCCACCACGACAAGCGATTTCGGTCCCGCCTGGTGCAGGATCGCGGCGGTTTCCGTCATCTCGACCATGAACGTCGATCGTCCGCGCGCAAGGTCATCGGCCGCGCCGACGCGGCTGAACAACCGGTCCACGACCCCGAGAACGGCGGTTTCGGCGGGAAGCGGCAATCCGGCCTGCGCGAGTACCACGAACAGCGCGTTCTGTCGCAGGAACGTTGATTTTCCGGCCATGTTCGGCCCGGTTAGCAGCATGACGCGCTGATCGGGCGAAAGATCGCAGCGGTTCGGCACGAAGGCTGCGTGGCTCGCGAGGGCGCTTTCCACCACGGGGTGGCGTCCAGCTTCGATGCGGAATTCATCGGTCGTGGTCAGGGTTGGCCGCACCCAGGTTCCGCTCTCCGCGAGTTTCGCTGCGGATTGAGTCACATCAAGGAAGGCAAGCGCCTCCGCGCAGCGAGCCAGTTCGTCGGCATGGGCGAGGACCCCACGCACGAGATGGCCGAACACGAGGCGCTCCCGCGCCGTCGCTTGTTCGGCGGCTTCCCGAATGCGCTGATCCAGTTCGGAAAGCTCCGGCGTAGTAAATCGCGCGCCATTGGCCATGCCCTGGCGCAAGGTTAGTTCGGGAAAGCCACGCAGCTTTTCCACCGCGATTGCCGGCGCCTCAATGATATAGCCGAGTTGTGCGTGGTGCTTGATCTTCAGGCTCGCGACCCCGAAGCGCTGCGCGAAATCGAGTTGCAGCTTGGCGATCACCTGCCGGCTTTCGTCGCGCAGCGTCCGATGTGCGTCCAATTCCCCATCGAAACCGGGCCGGATCGCGCCGCCATCGTCCAGGCGCGCAGGCACCGGGTCCGCCAGCGCCCGTGCCAGTTCCTCGGCCAAAGCCGAACCGGAAGGTATCGCCGCCCGTGCATCACTGAGGGCCTGCGGCAGGGGAGGTTGAAGGATCTCGGCGGCACTGAACGCGGCGTTCAATCCATCGCGTATCGCGGCGAGATCCCGCGGCGTGCCCCGATTCAATGACAGGCGGCCCAACGCCCGCGCCATGTCAGGCGCCGTTCGCAGGGTCGCTCGCATCCGGTTCGTCGCATCGGGATTGGCGATGCACCAGGTCCAGGCGTCCTGACGGGCAAAGATCGCGGGTTGCTCTGTCAGTGGCGCGGAAAGCCACATCGCCAGCAGGCGTGCGCCGGCCGCGGTCAGGGTGCGCTGAACCGCCGCCAGCAATGTGTGCTGGGTTCCGCCATCCCTGGACCTTAGTATTTCCAGGCTCGCGCGCGTCGCGGCGTCCATCAGCAGGGCGCCGGATTGTCCTTGGGGCTCCGGACGGCCAAGCCGGGGCAGGGCACCCGATTGTGTGCTGCGAATATAGTCCACCGCCATCGCGGCGGCGACGGCCTCGCCATCGCTGAAGGTGCCGAATGCATCCAGGCTGACCGTTCCGAACGCCTCGGCCAGCCGTCGCCGCGCGATCAGTGGCGTCGATGGCACCGTCTCGGGCGAGCGGTGAGCGGACCATTCGCCCAGATCAAGCGACTGAGGTGCCAGAATCTCCACCGGTTCCAACCGGCCAAGCAGGGCCGGAAGTTCCGACGTCGCCAGCGCGGCGGTTTCGAACAGGCCGGTCGAGACATCGACCCAGGCCGCGCCAAGCCCATCCTTATCCCATGCCAAGGTCATGAGCAGGTTCGGGCGCCCGGCCTCCAGCAGCGATTCTTCCGTGATGGTGCCCGGCGTGATGATCCGGACGACCTCCCGCTTGATCGGGAGCTTTCCGGTGCGGGCCTTCGGGTCCTCCATCTGCTCGACGATGGCAACCCGAAAGCCCCGCCGGATCAGGCGCGCGAGGTAGACCTCGGCGGCGTGGTGCGGAACGCCGCACATCGGGATCGGCGCCCCCGCGTGCTCTCCGCGGTGGGACAGCGCGATATCCAGCGCCGCGGCGGCGGCTTCGGCGTCAGCGAAGAACAACTCGTAGAAGTCGCCCATGCGGAAGAACAGCAGTGCGTCGGGCTGATCGGCTTTCGCCGCGAACCATTGCGCCATGGCCGGCGTCGCGCCCGCGGCCGAGGGCACCTTGGCCAGGCTGTGAGAAACAGTATCCACCGTTCCGTTACGCCTCGGCGGTGGCGGGTTGGGCCGCCTCGTGCTTGCGGACGAAGGATGCGATCGATGCCAGTGCGGCTGGCGTCATGCCCTGGATGCGGGCGGCCGCACCAAGCGACTCCGGGCGGGTGTGGTTCAGCTTTTCGCGGATTTCCGTCGAAAGACCGCCAATATCCTCGAAACTGATACCGGTCAGACCCACGCTATCCTCCCGCCGGCTCAGCCGAACTTCGGCCTGTTGCCGATGCAGATAGCCCGCGTAGCGCGCGTCGGTGCGGAGTTGTTCCGTGGTCCTATCCGGCAATGCCGCGAGCCACGGAAACGCCGCGCACAACCGGTCCCAGGCGACGGCTTCGTTCCCCGCCAGATCCATGACCGACCGCCAGCGCCCATCGGCGGCAGGGACGATCCCGAGTCGATCCATCGCGGCCGCCGGCAACCCTTCTTCGCGCGCGCGGTCCATCGCGTCCCGAAGGGCATTCCGGTGTGCAATGAATGCAACCTCCCGCGCCCGGCCCACGCAGCCCCAGTCGATCCCTTTCCCGGTCAGCCGGAGGTCGGCATTGTCCGCCCGCAGACTCAGCCGGAATTCCGCGCGCGACGTGAACATCCGATAGGGCTCGGCGACACCCTGGGTCGTGAGGTCGTCCACCATGACTCCCAGGTACGATTCGGTCCGGTCGAGCCACACTGCTGCCTGGCCACCGGCCATGCGACCGGCATTGATCCCCGCCAGAAGACCCTGAGCGGCGGCTTCCTCATAGCCCGTTGTCCCGTTGATCTGACCCGCGAGGAACAGCCCGGGCATCGCCCGCAGTTCCAACCCACGCGTCAGGGCACGGGGATCGACGTAATCGTATTCGACGGCATAGCCCGGCCGGATCATGCGTGCGTGTTCCAGGCCTGGTATCGTTCTCAGGATCGCGTGCTGCACATCTTCGGGCAGACTGGTGGAAATGCCGTTCGGATAGACCGTGAAGTCGTCCAGGCCTTCGGGTTCCAGGAAGATATTGTGGTGTTCCTTGCTGGCGAACCGAACGATCTTGTCCTCGATCGACGGACAATACCGTGGCCCTCTCCCTGCGATCTGGCCCGAATAAACGGCCGAACGATGGATATTCGCCCGGATCACGTCATGGGTTGCCTGCGTCGTCCCGGTGACGCGGCATTCAATCTGGCGGTTCAGCAGACGGTCCGTCAGCGTGCTGAAGGG